>DATEZK010000279.1:0-8717 GCA_035255665.1 Candidatus Limnocylindria bacterium | reverse complement strand
AGCTGATGCCCGGCGGCACCAATCACGGCCACGGCCATCAGAACGAGGCGCACTTCTACATCCTCGAGGGCAAGGGCTACGAGATCCATGACGGGAAGCGGTACGAGTGGGAGAAGGACGACCTCGTCATCGTCCATACCGACAGCAAGCACAAGCACCACAACCGTTCCACCACCGAGCGCGCGCTCGCGCTGGTGATGAAGGCGAAGACGTCGTGGATGGTTCTGGGTCTCATCCAGCAGGGTCGTTCCGCCGCGTTCGAGGACGAATCGAAATTCGGACCGCGGCAGGAGTGGTCGCAGCTTTGGAGCCCCGGCTGGGAATCCAAGAAGAAGGTGATCAAGCCGTCGGACACCAAGTGGGAGACGACGCGCGACGGACGGATCCGCTCCATCCTGAGCCAGGAACGGACCGACGCGCGAACGCACAGCCTCGATCTCTATCAGCAGGAGATCCCGGCCGGCGGCCGTTCGGGAAAGCACTGGCACATGGCCGACGAAGCCGTGTACGTCATCTCCGGGAGCGGGTACAGCCTGCAGTGGGACGTCGAGGCCGAGATCGAGGACCAGTACCACGCGCGCATCGCGAAGGAGCCGACGCGCTGGGAGTTTTCCGCCGGTGACCTGCTCTACGTCCCGCAGAACACCGTCCACCAGCAGTTCAACACAGGCACGGAGCCGCTCATCTATCTGTCGGCGCAGAACCGGCTGTTCAAGCTTCTCGGGTACGACAGCGTCGTTCATCTCGAGGACGCTCCCGAGCACACTGGAAAGGCACGACAAGCAGTCGCCGCGGGCGACTGAGCGGCGCGTCGCGCCATAACATCGGGGCGGTGGGCGACTTCTACAGCGACTGGCTGCGCGCGAGCGCGCGGCTCGAGTCTGCCGTCGGGCGCGGCCCGGTCGTCGCACGCGGCCGTGAGCTTGAGTGGATCGAGACACCGCAGGACGCGCGCGCCGCGATGCTCATCGGCACGGCCAGCGGATTCCCGACGCAGGGCACCGCGCTCGTCAAGGCGGAGATACCCGCGGGCTCGCGCACCGGGAAGCACGTGCACGGTGAGGAAGCGATCCACATCATCGCCGGCACCGGCTTCAGCATCATCGGCGGCGCCCGCTACGACTGGAAGGCCGGCACCACGCTGCACGTTCCGTATCGCGCCGACCATCAGCACGTCAACACCGGGGAGTCGCCCGCGGTCTACATCTCCGCGCTGACGCAGGACCTCGATTTCGCTGCCGGCCTGGGCCGTCTCGAGCAGCTGGACGAAAAGGCGAAGGGGTATGCCGAGCTCGCGAAGCGCTATCCGGCGGAGTCGTCGCAGTTCGCGGCGGACGGACGGCGCATCGCGCTCCATCTCGAAGACGCCATCGATGAGAAGGCGCGGCGGCTGGCCGGTCACGCGCATCCGAAGGCCGGCAAAGGCGCGCATCGCCACGCCGGCATCTGGATCCTCATGGGCGGCAGCGAGAGCCCGAGCGACGAGACGAACGGATTCCGCGCGAAGGCCGCCGCGATGACGAACATCTTCGAGGAGACGCCCCATTCGAGCAGTCACAAGCACACCCACACCGAGGCGATGCTGTACGTGCTCGAGGGCCGCGGCTACTCGCTCATCGATGGCACGCGCTACGACTGGGAAGAGGGCGACGCGGTGCACGTGCCGCCGCGTATGACCGAACACGAGCACTTCAACGACTCGGACGCGCGCACGCGGACGCTGCGCATCGAGTTCGGTATCCGCTATTTCTACGAGGCGCTCTGGACGGGATACGAGAAGGTGCAGGACAAGCTCGAGGCATCGGCCCGGTGACCGCCGAGACCGCGACCTTTCGGGTCATCCAGGCGCGCGCCCGTCGGCGCCGTCATCCATTGGTGCGCTGGTATCGCCGGAACGAGCGCATCGTCCTCAGCACCCTTGGCATCGTGCTCTTCTTCTTCCTTTGGCAGGTCGGCGCCGACACCGGCGCCATCGAGAAGCTCTTCTTCTCGTCGCCTGCCGCCATCGCCGTCGCGGGCTGGGAGGAGGTCCAGAACCCGCGCTTCTGGGAGGACGCCAGGGTCAGCGGCTGGGAGCTCTTCGTCGGCTCCGCGCTTGCGATCGTCGTCGCCATCCCGCTCGGCCTCGTCATTGGCTGGTACCGGCGCCTGAACTACGCGGCCGATCCGTGGCTGAACTTCGCAAACGCGCTCCCGCGCGCCGCGCTCGTCCCGATCATCGTCCTCACCGCGGGTCTCGGCGTAGAGATGAAGATCGTCGTCGTGTTCCTCGGCGGCGTCTTCACCATCATGGTCGCCACCGTCGAAGGCGTGCGCACCGTCGAGCGACAGCTGCTGGACGTCGCGCGCTCCTTCCGCGCGTCGCAGCGCCGCGTCTTCACGTCGCTCGTCATCCCGGGCACGCTGCCGTTCATCGTGTCCGGCATGCGCATCGCAGTGGGACGCGTCCTCGCCGGCGTCATCATCGCGGAGTTCTACGCGCAGAACCAGGGCATCGGCGTGATGATCTACAAAGCGTCGAACCAGTTCCTCCAGGGCGGCAGCGACCGCATGATGTTCGGCATCCTGCTGTTCACCCTCTTAGGCATCGTCCTGTACGAGGCCCTCGGGTACTTGGAGCGCTATTTCCAGCGCTGGCGTCCGAGCCTCGACCTGGAGGAGACGACCTGATGACGACGATGCAGCACCTCGCGCTCTCCGCCCGCGGCGTTCGCATGGAATATCGCGACCGCACGGGCAGCGCATCGAGCGGGCAGACGCTCGTCGCGCTCGAGAACGTGGACCTCGATGTCCCCGACGGCTCTTTCGTGAGCCTGCTCGGCCCGAGCGGCTGCGGGAAGTCGACGTTCCTCAAGATCGTGAACGGGCTCATCCGCCAAACGGCCGGAGAGATCAAGCTTCATCGCGCGGCGAAGGGACGCGAGGACGCGATGGTCTTCCAGGACGCCGCGCTGTTCCCGTGGTACTCGGTCACCGACAACGTCGCCTACGGCCTCGTCTGTGCCGGCGTCCCGCGCAAGGAAGCTCGCAAGCGCGCACAGCCGTACATCGAGCTTGTCGGGCTGACCGGGTTCGAGGACCGCTACCCCTACCAGCTCTCCGGTGGCATGCAGCAACGCGCGAACCTCGCGCGAGCGCTCGCCGTCGATGCGGCGATCCTCCTCATGGACGAGCCATTCGCCGCGCTCGACGCGCAGACCCGCGAGCTCATGCAGGCCGAGCTCCTGCGAATCTGGAACGCGGCGCGCAAGACCGTGCTCTTCGTGACGCACCAGATTGACGAGGCGGTGTTCCTCTCCGATCGCGTTGTCGTCATGGCGCGGCGCCCGGGACGGATCATCGCCGACATCACCATCGACCTGCGACGTCCGCGCGCCCTCGAGGTCAAACGCACGCAGCCCTTCGTCGAGTACGAGGACCAGATCTGGCGCCTCATCGCCGGCGATGTGCGGAACGCCGCGACGGAGAACGCCGATGGCTAGCCGTCTCGCCGTGCCCGTGTTCACGCCCATCGCGCGCGTCCGCGGTCTCATGGGCGAGCGTCTCCTCTACGGTCTCATCGGGCTCGTCGCGGTCGTCGTCGTCTGGGAAGCGACGGCGCGGATGGGGCTTTACAAGCTGAGCCTGATGAGCCAGCCGTCGTCGATCCTGCGTGTGGCGATCGAGGACACGACGAACGGTTCGATCTGGCCGCACATCGCGGTGAGCGCGCAGGAGTTCGCGATGGGGTTCGCCGCCGCGCTCCTTGTTGGGATCCCACTCGGCCTGGCCATCGGACTATTCCGCCGCGTCGATTACATGCTGAACGGGCTTCTCGCGGGCCTGAACGCCACGCCGAACGTCGCGCTCATCCCGCTCATCATCCTGATGTTCGGCCTCGGGGTCGAGGCGAAAGCTGTCATCGTCTTCCTATCGGCCTTCTTCGCGATCGTCGTCACAACGTTCACGGGCGTCCAAGCCACGGCGCGACGCCATCTCGAGATCACGCGATCGTTCGGCGGCTCATCCTGGCTCGCGTTCCGCTCGGTGGTCCTCCCGAGCACGCTGCCGTTCATCATCAGCGGCCTTCGCATCGGCGCCGGGCGCGCGCTCGTCGGCGTGGTCAGCGCGGAGATCCTTTCGGCGAACGTTGGCCTCGGCTTCTATATCGCGCTCAAGGCGCAGTTCCTCGACACCGCGCGGGCGATGTTCGGGATCATCCTCTTCGGGCTCTTCGGCCTCCTTCTTGGCGAAGGCGTCCGCGCCGTGGAGCGCCGCTTCGAAGCGTGGAGGCCCGAGCTCCACCGTCAATGAAAGGCGCTTCCTCCGTCGACGAGGAACGTCTGGCCCGTGATGAACTCGCTGTCGTCCGACTGAAGGAACGCGATCGTTCCTACAAGATCGGCCGGGACCTCGCGACGTGCGAGCGCGCGCGTCTTGATGACGTCGTCACGCATGCGGATCGTCTCCTCGCTCGGGTTCTCCTCGGAGAGCGTGCTGCCCGGACAGACGAGATTCACGCGGATGTTGTCCTTGCCGATCTCGCGCGCGATCGTTCGGTTGAATCCGATGAGCGCCGACTTCGCGGCGACGTAGTGCGCGCGCGTCGGCACGCCGCGGAAGATCGTCGACGAGCCGATGTTCACGATCGACCCGCCGCCGTTCCGGCGCAGATGCGGCACCGCTGCTTTGCAGCCGTACCACGCGCTTTTCGTGTTCAGGCGGAACGACTCGTCCCACTCGGCATCGGGAATGTCCTCGAAATTGGAGCGCGTGATCGGGATGACATTGAGCATGCCGGCATTGTTGACGATGCCGGTCAGCTTCCCGAAAGCCTGCGCTGCGCGATCGACCGCGCTCTTGAACTTCTCGAAATCGCGGACGTCGGTCGCGACCGCGATCGCCTCGAAACCCTTCCTGCAGATGCCGTCGGCGACCTCCTGGTTGCGCGCTGCGTCGATGTCCAGCAGAGCGACCTTCGCGCCTTCGGACGCGAGCCGCTCCGCATATGCCCTGCCGATGCCGTGCGCCGCGCCCGTGACGACGACGGCCTTGTCAGCCAGTCGCATCCCGCTCGCCCCTTCTCGGGCGCCGTCGCGAGCGCGCGGCGCGTTCGACGTCGATGTCCCTGAGCGCCCGCGGGCCGTTCCTCTCGCTCATCGTGGCGTCACGCAGGTAGCGCCGGATGAGGATCGCGACGCGGCGGTAGTGGCTCGCGAGCTGTGAAGCCGCGCGCTCCGCGTCACCCGCGCGTATGGCTTCGAAGAATTGCTCATGGTGTTCGGGCGCGTGCTGCAGCGTCGGCCACCTCAGTGAACGCGCGATCTCCTGGCGCAGCCGCGCGATGAGGCGGACGAGCCGCGGCCGTCCGGTCATCGAGTAGAGCTTGATGTAGAAGCGCTCACGCGCGGCGAGCTTGGCGTCGCCCGACTCAGCGTCGACCATCGCGGCGTACAGCGTCTCGAGCGCCTGCAGATCGTCGTCGGTCATGAGCGGGACCGCGAGACGCACGGCATGTCCTTCGAGGACGATGCGCAGGTCGTAGACCTCCTCGATGTCGTCGGCATCGAGCTGCGTCACCGTGAACCCGCGGTAGGGCGCTGACGTGAGCAGCCCTTCGTACTCCAGCGCGCGGAGCGCCTCGCGCACCGGGATGCGGCTCGTTCCGAAAAGGTCCGCGATCTTCTCCTGCCGAAGGCGCATTCCCGGTGGCAGCGCGCCGGTGAGGATCGCTTCCCGCATCGCGACGAGGACGACCTCGTGTGCCGTGTGGTTCTGCGCCGACGCGGCGGCAATGATGCGATCGAGACGTGCCCTCGTCGCGTCGCCGCCGGGGAGATCGCTCATCACCGGCGACAATATATGAACATGCGCTCGCGTCTCGGTCCCTTCGCGCACGCGGCTTTCACGGTGTACTGGTCCGGCGGGCTCGTCTCGAACATCGGCACGTGGCTGCAGAACGTGGCCGCGTCGGTCTTCGTGTACGACCGCACCGGCTCGGTGCTGGCGGTGGGCATCCTGAACTTCGCCGCGTTCGCGCCCATGGCGCTCTTCTCGGTCACCGGCGGTGTGATCTCGGACCGCTTCGACCGCCGACTTGTGGTCGTCGTCACGCACGTGATCTCGTTCGTCATCAGCGCCGTGCTCGCGGTGCTCATGATCGCCGGCGCGGCGAACGAGCTCCATGTCATGGCCACCATGTTCCTGCTGCAGACGTCGTGGACGCTCGCGAAGCCATCGTCCTCTGCGATGCTTCCGGAGCTCATGCCGCGCGCTCAGCTGAGCGAGGCGGTCGGCCTCAACACGCTGCAGTTCATGATCGCCCAGCTCGCGGGGCCGGTCCTCGCGACGATCCTCCTAACGACGTCGGGATATGGCTGGGCATTCAGCATCAACGCGTTCACGTTCGTCGGACCGATCGTCGCAATGGTCTACCTCTGGTCACGCGGCATCGGCGGTCAACCCGCGCGTACCCGCGAGCGTGCAGCGACCGAGAGGCGCAGCGCGGTCGCCTATCTGCGCTCGCAGCCGTGGATCACCGCGGTGCTCGTGGGCGTCGTCGCGACGAGCGCGGTGCTCGAGGTGATCCGCACGCTCTCGCCAGCGTTGGTCACGACGCGGCTCGGCGGCGCGAGCAGCGAGGCCGGCCTCATCGTCGCCGCGGCGAGCGTCGGCATGGTCCTCGGCATTCTGGCGTCGGTCCCGCTCGGAAGGCGCGGTCACGCGCGCGCGATGGCGCCGGTCGGCCTCGCGATGCAGTTCGTGGGATTGTTCCTACTCGCCTTGGCGACGAATCTCGCGGTCGCGGGTGTGGCGGTCGCGCTCGTCGGATGGGGCTTCTCGTTCTGCTTCCCGGTGCTCACGAGCGCTATCCAGACCGAGGTGCCGGACGCGGTCCGCGGCAGGATGCTCGCGTTCCATCAGATGGCGCATCTCGGAAACCGGCCGTTCGCCGCGCTCGCGGCCGGCGCGATCGCCGCGTCATTCGGAGTGGGCGCCGCATGCCTTGCGGCGATGCTGCTCGCGCCGCTCGGACTCGCGGCGGTGCGGCAGGCGTGGCGTGGCCTCGACGAACAGGCCGAGCCCATGGGCGCGATCGCGCAGACGTCGATACAGCCGTGACGCGTGTGACCGTCGATCCGGAGCTCTGCGTCGGCACCGCCGAGTGCGTGCGACTCGCGCCGCAGGCGTTCGAGATCGACGAGGACCGCGGCGTCTCGGTCCCGCGGTCAGGTGCCGCGACGACCGACCTCGCGATCCTGCGCGAGGCCGCTTTCAATTGCCCGACGCGCGCGATCACCGTTGATGGGGAGGCGCAATGACCGACGACGGGCTCCTTACGAAGTTCGCTGCGACGATCACGTTCGATCGCTATGAGGACATCCGCGCAGCGCTCTTCGACCCCAACCTCTCGCGTACGTTCGACAAGCGCACGTACGAGGAAGGGAACATCCGCGCAGGCATCGTGAGCATCCAGCATGGCGCGGTGCATCGCGCGCGTCGGCGTGTCGAGAACACGCAGTTCCGCGCCGACGTGCTTCGCCTGTACGAGCGCGAGCTCTTTCCGAAGGTCATGGACGATCTTCTGGATCGCCTCATCGACGCCGACCGCGTCGACCTCTTCCCGATCGGGGAGATGCTCTCCGTGGTGCTCGCGGCGCGTCGCGCCGGTGTCGAGTACGACGCGGCGTCTCTCGACGACCTCCATGCCCTCGTTCGGCTCGTCGACGCGTTCTCGCAGGGCGCCGCGATCCTCGATGCGCGCGATCCCGACGCGGTCCGCAGCCTCGTTCGCGACGCGTACGAGGAGTTCGAGACGCGCTTCGTTCGTCCGGCATGGCGCCGGCGCGCCGAGGCGATCGCGCGCCTGCGCCGCGGCGAGATCACGGAGCATGAGCTGCCGCACGACATTCTCACCGTGCTCCTCCGGCATCGCGAGGATCCTTCGTTGGAGCTCGAAGATGAGCGCCGCGTCGTGCGGGAGGTCGCCACCTACCTGCAGGGCGGGACTCACACGAGCGCGCAGACGCTCATGAACGCGCTCGACGCGATATTCGAGCGACCCGATGCGAGCCGCCTGCTCGAGCGTGTCGCGTCGGACACGCTCTTCGCGCAGCGCGTGATCCAGGAGACGCTGCGCCTGCGTCCGACGACGCCAAAAGCGAGGCGCCGAGCCGAAGCGGATACGGAGGTGGCCGGCGTGCGCATCGTCAAGGACGCGCAGGTCGTCCTCGACTTCGCCGCGGGTAACCGGGACCGAGACGTGTTCGGACCGACGGCGGACGACTTCGACCCCGACCGCCTCCTTCCGCCGAACGTCCCGCGCTGGGGCCTGTCATTCGGCGCGGGTCCACATCAGTGTCCGGGCCGCGCGGTCGGTGCCGGCTTCCCGATCCCCGACGACTTCGCTGTCGACGACGACCACGTGTACGGCCTCGTCGCGCTGGAGCTACGGGCCGTCGCGCGCCGCGGCGTTCGTCGCGATCACGAGCGCGCGCCGGAGCGTGACCTGCGGACCGCCCGCTTCACGCGGTGGCTGCACTACTACGTTCGCTTCGATCGGAGCGCCGCCGCGGTCAGCTGATCAGTGGCTCGCGGTCCACTCGAGAAGGACCTCGATTGTCCGTTTCGGGTCCTGCCAGAAGTAGCCATGCGCTGATCCAGGGATGAGTCGTTTCATCGCACCGGGGATGTGCTCGGCGAGGTAGTCGGACTGCTCGGTGTGCGCGCCCGTACCC
>DATEZK010000278.1:0-7015 GCA_035255665.1 Candidatus Limnocylindria bacterium | reverse complement strand
CCCGACTACCTGATCATCGGCGACCTCAACGCATACACGTTCGAAGACCCGATCACGACGCTCACGACCAGCGGCTACGTCAATCTGGTCCGGGAGTTCGGCGGCTTGACTCCGTACTCCTACGTCTTCCAAGGAGAGTCCGGATACCTGGACCACGCGCTCGCTACCGCATCGCTCGCATCGCAGGTCACCGGCGTGACCGACTGGCACATCAACCCTGATGAGCCGACGGTCCTTGACTACAACGTCGAATTCAAGACGGCGAACCAGGTGAACACGTTCTACGCGCCGGGTCCTTATCGGTCATCCGACCACGATCCGGTCGTCATCGGCCTGCACCTGAATTCCGCGCCGACTGCAAGCGCGAATGGCCCGTACAGCGTCGGCGAGGGTGCGAGTGTCACCCTCACCGCCAGCGGCACGGACGCTGACTCGGACTCACTCAGTTACGCCTGGGACCTCGACAACAACGGCACCTTCGAGACGCCCGGTCAGAGCGTGACGTTCTCGGCGGCCGCGATCGATGGACCCGCGACCCGCACGGTCAAGGTCCGCGTCAGTGACGGCGAGGACGCGACCGTCGCAACGACCACCGTCACCGTCAACAACGTCGCGCCGACCGCGACGGCTGGAGGTCCGTACGCCGGAGTTCCATTCGTTCCCGTGACCTTCTCGGGCAACGCGACCGATCCCGCCGGAGCCGACATCCTCACTTACGCGTGGGACTTCGACTACACCGGAACGTTCGCGGCGGACGTGAGCGGCGTTGACCTCAAGAGTCCGAGTCACGCGTACGCGGCCCCCGGCATCTACCGCGTCGCTCTGCGTGTCACCGACGACGATGGTGGCGTGTCAGCTCTCGCGATAGCCACCGTGACCATCGGAGCGCCAAGCGCCACAACAGGCAAGATCGAAGGCACTCCGAAGTGGGGCGACCTGCTCAAGACCAAGATCAACGTGCATTCGAACGCGACCGACGTCACAGGCCGTATCGAAATCGAGGGAGATGGCTGGACGTACGTTTCGACGCGCCTGGATTCGCTCGTAGTGACGGGCGCCGACGCGACCGTGTTCGGCGCCTTTGGCTCCGTGACATTCCGACTCGACGTGCACGACGGTGGCAGCACCGGCACCGACACCCTGCGGCTCCGGACCAGTGACGGATATGACTCGGGTGTGCTGACACAGCCGCGTGGAAACCTAACGGTCTTCGCGAACTAGCCGGACACCGTCGACTGGCAATAGGCGTAAAGGGCGTCGAGGATCGGCCTCGACGCCCTTTTGGTGCGATGCTGAGTCGAGCGCGGAGGTGCGGTCGTGAATATCAAGAAGATCGACTCGGTCACGATGCCGGTGCGCGACATCAAGCGCAGCGCGAGCTGGTACGCGGAGACGCTCGGTCTCGAGGAGATCTGGCGCCAGGACGAGAACAAAGGCGTCGGATTCGGGGTCGGCGACAACTCGGCCACGCTGAACGTGTTCGAGGAAAGCGGCGGCATGCGGCTCATCGTCCAGGTGGACCGGGTCGACGAAGCTCGTTCGGAGCTCGAGCGCAAGGGCGTGAAATTCGAGGGCGCGACCGAGACGGTCGAGGGGATCGGTAAGTTCGCGGGGTTCCGCGATCCCGACGGGAACCGGATCTGGCTGCTGGACTACACGATCGAGCACGGCGAGGGCTGATCGCATACATCCGCGCGGATTCGGCGAACGTAAGGTCTTCATGACCCCGCGCTGGATCTTCCGCGCCGCCGCGTGCCTGGTCCTTCTCGCGCTCGCCGCCTGCGGCAGCGCGACCACGACACCGCCGCTGCGCCCGAACGAGGTCCAGGTCATCGAACCCGCTGGCAGGGAGGCCGACTGGACCTACGCACCGAAGGAGCTGCGCGTGGCCACGGGCACGACGGTCACATTCGTGAATCGAGGCAAAGAGTTCCACACGATCACCTCGGATGACGTGGGGCGACCGTTCGACCTGGGGCTCGACAGCAACAAGAGCGCGACCCGCGTATTCGATAAGGTGGGTGTGTTCGCATATCACTGCGGCGTGCATCCGCAGATGACGGGGGTCGTGCGTGTTTGTGATGGCGCCTGTCCCTAGTCGCGTCGCCGCGCTGGTGCTCGTGCTCGTCCTATGTGCCGCATGCGGTGGGGCCGCGTCGCCGTCTCCATCGGCTGCGGTCGTGACGGTCGCGCCCACGGCCAGCCCAGCCGCGACCGCGGTCCCCACGACCGCGCCGCAGGCGAACGCGATCACCTGGACTGTCGATGCCAGCTCAAAGGCGACGATCCGCGTCCGCGAGCAGCTCGTACGGCTGCCGTCGCCGATCGACGCGCTCATCACGATCGGCGGCGCGCAGGGAGCTTTCACGCTGAATCCCGACGGCACGTTCGCGCCGAGCTCCAAGCTCAGCGTGGACATGACGACGATCACGACGGACGACCGTCAGCGCACGGACAGCATCAGGCGGGATCCGCTCGAGGTCACGCGTTTCCGGACCTCGGAGCTCGTGCCAAAGACGACGTCCGGGTTGACCCTGCCGCTGCCTAGCGCGGGAGAGTTCACGTTCAAGCTCATCGGCGACCTCACGCTGCACGGCGTGACGAAGACCGTCACCTTCGATGTGCGAGCGACGCGCGCGGATGGCAAGCTGACCGCGACCGCGACCGCGAATCCCAGCTGGAAGTTCGGGGACTTCGGCATGCAGCCGCCCACCTCGTTCTCGGTCCTCTCGATCGTCGACGAGATCCGGATGGAGTTCGCGCTGGTCGCGAACGAAGCTAGGGCGTGACCGGCGTCGCCAGGTCCGGGCGCGGCGCGAAGAGGTAGCGGATCGATAGCGCCGCGATCGCGGCGCCGAGCAGCGGTCCGATCCAGTACACGTACCAGTTGTCGAAGAACACCGCCGGGACGGCGGTCGCCACATGGCGTGCGGGATTCATCGCGGCACCCGTGAGCGGGCCGCCCATCAGGATGTCGGTCGCGACGGTGAGCCCGATGCCGAAGCCCGCGATGCGTGGGGCGAGCGGCGAGACCGCGGTGCCGTAGATGGCCCATACCAGGAAGATCGTGAGGAGCGCCTCGACGCCGATGCCCACCGGCACGCTCACGCCGTTCGCGAGCGCCGGCGTGCCAAGGTGCGTCTTGTCGACGGCCACGAGCGCGAAGTCGAAGATGCTGCGAAGCGCGAAGCCGGCGAGAAGACCGCCAACGAGCTGCGCGACGACGTACGTGGGCACTCTCGACCAGGGATGCCGGCCGATGATCGCGAGAGCGAATGTCACGGCAGGATTGAAATGTGCTCCGGAGAGTGCTCCGAATGCCGACACCGCGACCGCGAGCGCGAGTCCGTGCGCGAGCGCGATCGTGAGAAGTCCACCACCGCTGCCGTTCGCGTCGGCGATGATCGCGCCGGCTCCGATGAAGATGAACCAGAACGTGCCCGCGGCTTCCGCCAGCAGTGCTCGGCTGTGCCCGCTCATCACGCTCCCTCCCTAGTCGTCGGGTATTGTCCACGCGTGGCCGATTTCCGTCCCGTCGAGGCAGCAAAGGCACGCATCCTAAGCATCCGTTCCGCGCCCGCCGACACATCCGTGGAGGACGCGAACGCGGAGTGGATCGAAGTCCAGGCGACGCTCGACAGCGACCTCGCGAACTGGCGCCTCCAGCACCTTCGCGCGCTCTGGCGCGATGAGGTCGCAAGACCCGTCGAGTGGGAGTGGGTCTACACGTGGGGCTCGCCGTCCTTCGTACGACAGAGCGAGATCTACCGGATCCACTCTGGATCGCGCGTGCGCGCGGCGATGCACCCCATCGCCGACGATCTCGCCGGCGGTCGGAAGCACGTCTATGTGGCCGGGCCGGTCGCGGCGGCGCGCCTTCTCTGGCGGCGCGGCGATTACGCGCGCCTGGTCGATGCTTTTGGAACGGTCATCGACGAGATCGTGGTGTGGCCGCCCGAGAGCCCGCAGCCGGCCGAGCGGTCCGCTTCTTCCCCGACTTCGCGGTAACCCTCGACGCCTTCGCCGGCACTTTTCGCATCTTCGCTGTTGTTCGCGTCGGGCGGTACTGCTTGGTCTGGACGGCGATCTTGCGGATCAGCTTCTCGAGCACGGTCACGCCGATGCCCGGACCGGTCGGCACGCGCATCGTGCCGTCGGGCTGCACCGTGAACGGCTCGCCGATGATCTCCGTCTCGAAGTAGCGCTCCGACGCCGACACGTCGCCGGGCAGCTTGAAATTCGCCAGGGACGCTAGATGAACGTTGTGCGCGCGGCCGATGCCCATCTCGAGCATTCCGCCACACCACACGGGAACGCCGGCATCGCGACAGACGTCGTGGATCCGACGCGCTGACGTCAGACCGCCGACGCGACCGGCCTTGATGTTGATGACCCGCGTGGCGCCGAGCTCGATCGCTTTGCGCGCGTCATCTCCGGTGTGGATCGACTCGTCGAGACAGATCGCCGTCTCGATCTGCCGCTGCAGTGTCGCGTGGTCGACGATGTCGTCGTGCGCGAGCGGCTGCTCGATCATCGTGGGCTTGTACGCATCGAACCGCTTGAAGAGCGGCGCGTCCGCGAGCGTGTACGCGGAGTTCGCGTCGAGCATGAACGGCAGATTCGGGAACGTGGCCCGGATCGCCTCCGCGACGGAGCCGTCCCAGCCCGGCTTGATCTTCACCTTCACGCGCTGATAGCCCGCCGACAGCTCGCGCCGGATCGTCTCCAGGAGCTCTTCGATCGACGGCTGAATGCCGATCGCGACGCCGCACAGGATGCGGTCGCGCGTGCCGCCGAGGACCTTTGACAGCGAGCGGCCGTCTCGCTTGGCGAAGAGATCCCAGATCGCCATCTCGAGCGTCGCCTTCGCCATGCGGTGCTCGCGGATCCACCAGAGGACGCGCTCGGTGTCCTCGGGCTGGTGGAGTTCGGCCGCGAGCAGCGCGGGGATGATGATCTCGTCGAGCGCGTACCACACGGTCTTCGGTGTCTCGCCGGAGTACCACGGCAGCTCCGGCGCGACGCTCTCGCCCCAACCGACGACTCCCTCCGATTCGACGCGCGCGATGACGCGCGTCTGATGTGTCTCGCGCGAGCCGCTCGTCTCGTACGCGCGTTTCAGCGGGAGGCGCAGCACGAACAGCTCGACTCTCTCTATGCGCACCCGTTCATCTCCCTATTCATCGGTGTCGACGACCTCGCCACGGCGGGGCTGCGGCACGAGCAGGTACGCGCCACGACCGTCCGTGGCGCGCAGGAACTCGACCGCGGCGTAGCCGCGCGCGAAGGCGGGCTCGATCGCTTCGCGCACCGCAAGTCGCCACGCGAGCGCGGTCTTCGGATCGCGCGCCTTCAGCTTCTGGAAGTCAGCGGGTATCTCGAGCAGCAGATGCGTCTCGTCGCCCGCCGGTGTGACCGTCCCCGGGCGCTCGCCCTCTGCACGAAGTGTGTACGTGATGCCTTCGCCCTCGGCATCTTCGAGTGACGGCGGTCGATCCTCGCCCTTGAGACGTTTGTATGTGCGGTCGTGGCCGATGGGCCACTCGACGTAGATGCGGTCCGACGGAAGGCCCGCGTTGAGCTTGTCGGGCATCGGACCGTAGAAGTCGCGGTGGTACTCGCGCGTGAAGGCGCCGAGCTTCGCGAAGTTGAACACGGCGTTGCGCGCCTCAAGTGGATCCATCGTCCAACCGATCACTTCGATGCCCTGATCGAGGCAGTGATCGCGCTGTGCTTCTTTGAGCGCTTTCGCCAGACCGGTGCCGCGGTGCTGCTCGCGCACGGCGAGCATGTGGGAGTGGTGACGGAAGTGGTAGTCGTAGATGCCGACGAATCCGAAGACGAAGCCGGCCGGCCGCTCGTCACCGTCGACGTAACCGAGGCCGACGTAGCCGCCGTTGTGGGCGACGGCCAGCAGCAGCTGCGGCGGGACGACAACGTCGCCACTCCACACTTCCTCCTGGATCGGCACCGTGGCCGTGCAGGCGCCGATATCGCGCGCGGTCTCGATCCGGAACGCCACAGGTGCGAAGTATCTCCCGGACCATTACCATCCCGCCGTCATGCCCGTCAGCACCGATTTCCTCAAGAAAGTCTCCTGGTTCGAGGACCTCGACCAGAAGTCGCTCGACGCGATCGCGAACGCGGCCGTGGAGCAGCGCTACCAGCCGGGGCAGGAGATCGTGCGCCAGGGCGACACCGGCGTCGGCGCGTTCATCATCCGCTCCGGCAAGGTCGACATCATCCAGGACAAGGGCGGCAAGGAGATCAAGCTCGCGACGCTCGGACCGGGTGAGGTCTTCGGCGAGATGGCGCTCCTGGACGAGTTCCCGCGGTCAGCGAGCGCGCGCGCTGTCGAACCGACGACCGCGCTCGGCATCCAGCGCTGGCACTTCCGCGGCATCCTCGAGAGCCATCCGCAGATCGCGCTCGCACTGCTGCCCATCCTCACGCGCCGTATCCGCAACGCCGAGGCACAGCACGCCGAGGTCACCGCTCGCCACTAGGCGCTAGCTGTCAGCGCGACGCGGTGAAATTGAGTGTGTACGTCCCCGTCGTATCCGCGCCACGCGCGGCACGCACGCGGATGAAGAAGGCGCCCGGTTCTCGCACGACGTGCTCCACGCGCGCGACGCGGTCGGGACCGGTGGCGACTTCCTCCGCGACGACGGCGCCCGATGGATTGAAGACCGTGATCCCACCGCCCGGAAGCGTGTCGGCGCGGAGGGTCAGCACGATTGTCGTGTTGTCGGGGACCATGATGCGGAAGAAGTCCACGTCATCAGCCGGCGCGATCGATCCTTCATGTGTGCCTGCGACGATCGCGGCCGCGGTCGCCGGAGTGTTCCCCTGATCTTCTGCTCCCGCGGGGGCCGTCGGCTGCGCTGTCGGTGCCACGGTCGGGGCGACCGTCGGAGCGACTGTCGGTGCGAGCGTCGGCGCGACCGTGGGCGCGACGGTCGGCGCGGTCGTGGGGGCGACGGTCTGCTGCAGCGTGCGCTGCGGCGCGTTCGTG
>DATEZK010000277.1:0-2604 GCA_035255665.1 Candidatus Limnocylindria bacterium | reverse complement strand
GCAATGTCTTGTCCTCGCGCGGCCCGCCACCGCGCTCGTCGAATGGAAGGAGCGCGACATCCTTGAAGCCGACTTCGCGCACGAGCGCGGCCGTGTCCACGCTGAGGATGTGCCCCATGTACGGCTCGTTGTTGCGCCGTGCGTGGCCGAGCATGAGGAAATCGCGGAGCGGATCGCCGGTGCGGTGGTAGTCGAGGATCGCCAGCCGGCCCCCTGGGCGCAGAAGCCGGTACGCCTCGGCGAGCGTGCGGCGCACTACGGGCATGGGCTGCTCGTGGATGACCATCGTTGCGGTCACGAGGTCGAACGACGCGTCCGGGAAGCGTGTGTCCTCGGCCGCGCGCTGGAAGAACGCGATGCGCTTTCCCAGCTTTTCGGACTGGCGATGCGCAAGCTTCAGCACCGGAGCGGAGAGGTCGATCGCGACCACGCGCGCCTTCGGGAAGCGGTCGACGAAGGGGCGCGCGCTCTTCCCGAAGCCGCATCCCATATCGAGGATGTCCTTGTAGTCGCCGTCGGGCACGCCCTTCTCGGCGAAGAGCCGGTGGAACGCGTAGTCGTCGTTCTTGCCCAGGAAGATCACCTTTGCTCCGAGCTCATAGATGAACGCGTTGAGATCGGCGGACCAGACGCCGCCAGGCTGGATGTGGAACTCGGTGTTGGTGTAGTAGTCCGGCAAACGCAGCGACGGATCGAGCTCAAGCGTTCCGATCGACGTCGTCAGCGGCGCGTTCAGCGCCGCGACGAGCTGCTCCTTATCCGCCTCGCACGCTTCGGTCAGCGCACGCCACATCATCTTCTGGATGTTCCGCTCGAACCACGCGAAGCTCGAGTAGAGCGGAAGGGCCTCGACGATCGGTGCGGCTTCCTCGCCTGTGCGCGGCTTCGCGCCCGTCGCCGCGAGGCGTGCCTCGTACTGGCCGCGCAGCGCGCCGAAGAGCGAGTTCGCCCAGTGGTGTCGAAGACCGAGCACGAAATCGATACGCGCGCGAGTGTCCGCAGGGACGGAGACGTTGAGGCCCGCGAAGGGCCGGGCATCGGTGGCGTGCTTGGCGACAACGGTGCTCATCGTGCTGTTCTCCCCAGCGGAACGCTGTTCCGCGATCTTGTCCGACGCTAGGCACCCCGTCGCGGGCTGTCAAGACGCGGTGGGACCGTAGTTCCTCGCCAGCCAAGCTCGCGCGAGAGTGCGCGCGCCTCGGCCGCCACGATCGCGCCGTAGCGCGCGGTCGTGCGCGCATCGCTCCTCGCGAGCACGCCCGCGGCGCTCACGCTCCCTACAACAGCTCCGCGATGATCGAAGATCGGCGCGGCGACTGATGCCGCGCCGGGGATGCGCTCCGCGTGCGAGACCGCGTACCCGCGTCGACGCAGGCGCTCGAGGTCAGCCTCCAGCGCTGCGCCGCGTGCGTTTACTGGACGGGCGCTGGCGTCGAGGAAGGCGAGGATGGCCTTACCGCTCGCGCCAAGATGGAGCGGCGCTTCACCACCGACCTCGACGGTCTGGCGGACGGCGTGACGACTCTCGAGTTGCTCGGCGTAGACGCGGACGCTGCCACGCAGCACGCTTAGGGTCGCGGTCTCCCCGGTGCGCTCGCGGATCGTCTGCAGGTGTGGCATTGCGCGACGTCGCAGATCGTCGTGAGGTGAGGCGGCTCGCGCGAGGAGCAAGGCCTTCGGACCCAGGCGGTAGCGACGCGTCGCCGGGTCTGCCGCGAGATACCCTGCCTCGACCAGCGCGACCAGGATGCGATGCACGACGCTCTTGGAGCAGCGGAGCCGCCGTGCGATCTCGGTGACGCCCAGGTCGCCGCCGGCGTCGGCGAACGCGTCGAGCACTTCGGCCACGCGGCGCGCGACGGACGGCCGTGTCGCACGGCGCTTGGTCGCGCGTGGAGCGCGCATTGTCATCGGCCCGCCAGCGCAGCGAGGATCGTTGCGACCCACTTCACCTGCTCCCGGTAGTCCTCGACGCGGATGTGCTCGTCGTTCGTTTCGATCTGGTAACCGGCGTACCCGATCGCGAAGCCGGCGATCGGCATCGCCGTCCAGCGCTTGAAGACGTAGCGGTTGCCGATGCCGGTGGCGACCGGTGTGAGCACCGCGCCGTCCTTGTACACGGCGCGGGCGGTCTCGAGTAGGAGCCGCGGCAGCCACCCATTGGGCTCCGTTTTGTACGGCGGGCACTTGCCCTGGACCTCGATCTCGACGGCGCCGAACCCCTCGGTGTCGAGATGGGCACGGAGGGCCGCCAGGATCTCGTCCGGGTCCTGATCGGGGACAAGCCGGAACTCCACTTTCGCGCGTGCCGTCTGCGGCACGACCGTCGCCAGCGGCGAGCCGATGAACCGCGTCGCGGCGCCGCGCGTCGACACGCCGCCCGGCGGGAGCGCAACGCCCATGAGGAGCCCGGCCGCCAATCCGCCGATGTGGGCGACGTTGTCCACGAACCCGAGGGAGAAGCCGATGAGGATGTTGATGACGATCAGCGAGCCCACCTGGCGGAGCAGCGCCATGCCGCGCCGGTCGAGCATCGGCAGGTGGAGCCGCGACGCCACGAAGAGGACGCCGAAGATCCCGAAGATCGCGCCCGACGCCCCGACG
>DATEZK010000276.1:0-9044 GCA_035255665.1 Candidatus Limnocylindria bacterium | reverse complement strand
GAGCCCGCCGCACTTCCCGGTGGGGCCGCCACGCCCACCGACCCGAATGAGTCGGCCTTCGACCGCGAGATGCGCGAAGCGCGCGAGCGCCTTGCGGCTGCGAAGGAAAAGCCCGCGAATTAGGCCTCCACTGCACGCGATGTCTCCTATACTGATGACGTCGAGCGCCGAAGCGGCGCTCTTTTCGCGCCCGGAGGAATAGCTCGAAGACATGCGCCTGACTTCCTGGTTGGTCGTGCTCATCGCGGTGCTGGCCGTCTTCGTGGACATCCCGAAGCACCAGTTCTCGTTCCCCTTCAACTGCCCGGGTATCTGCCTCCGGATCGGCGACTTCCAGGTCAATCAGGAGATCAAGACACATCTCGGCCTCGACCTTCAGGGCGGAACGCAGCTGATCCTCCGCCTGCAGTTCGAAAAGCTCCCGCCGGGCTCGAACGCCACCCAGACCGAGCTTCAGACCCAGGCGATCAACGTCATCGAGCGCCGCATCAACGCGGTCGGCGTTTCGGAGCCCGTGGTCCAGGGCCTCGGCACCGACAAGATCCTGCTCGAGCTGCCCGGCGTTACAGACATCCAGCAGGCCAACGACGTCGCGACGCGACAGGCATTCCTCGAGATCAAGGTCCCGGCGGGGCCGGACAAGCCCGGCGAGTTCAAGTCGCTCGAGCCGCCGCTCACCGGCGCCGACCTGAACCCGAACGGGGTGTATGTGCAGTTCGAGGGCACGCGTCCGGTCGTCCACTTCTCCTTTCCTGGAGACGCCGGCAACCGCTGGGTGCAGATCTCGAAGGACTACCTGCAACAGCCGGTGCAGATCACGCTCGACGGCCAGGAGATCTCCGCGCCTGTCATCCAGACGGTCTTCAGCTCGGGCGACGGGATCATCGAAGGGAACTTCACCACCAAGACGGCGAACGACCTCGTGATCCAGCTGAAGTCCGGTTCTCTTCCCGTCCCACTCGAGGTCATCCAGTCGTCGCGGATCGAACCGACGCTCGGCCGCGACTCGGTCCAGCAGAGCGTCGTGGCCGGTCTCATCGGCCTCCTGCTCGTCGCGTTCTTCATGATCGCGTACTACCGACTTCCAGGGGTGCTCGCGGTCATCGCGCTCCTCTACTACGCGGCGCTGACGTACGCCATCTTCCGGCTCGTTCCGGTCACGCTCACGCTCGCGGGCGTCGCCGGATTCCTTCTGTCCATCGGCATGGCCGCGGACGCCAACGTGCTGACCTTCGAGCGCTTGAAGGAAGAGCTGCGCACCGGCAAATCACTTCGGGCCGCGGTCGAGGAAGGCCGGAAGCGCGCGTTCCCGTCGATCTTCTACTCGAACCTTGCGACGATCATGACCGCAGGCGTCCTCTTCTGGTTCGGTAGCGGCACGGTGAAGGGGTTCGCGCTCACGCTGGCCATCGGTGTCTTCGTTTCGTTCTTCACCGCGGTCATCGTCACCCAGATGCTGCTGCAATGGGCGATCGAGTTCCCGGCGCTTCGCAAGAGGCGCCTGTACGGCGTCGAGGAGCGGCCCGCCGACACGCGCGGCACGCCGACCGCTGTTCCGGCGACGCTGAGCCGCTGATGATCCGCTTCGTCGAGCGCAAATGGATCTACTTCCTGATCTCGGGCCTGATGATCGTGCCCGGCGTCATCTTCCTGCTGCTCGGCGGCCTGCGACCTGGCATCGAGTTTCGGGGCGGCACGCTCATCGAGGTCCGGTTTGACGCAGCGCCGAGCGTTGCCGAGCTCCGCGAGGTGATGAGCGGCCTGGGTCGCGACGAGGCGCAGATCATCGTGTCCGAGGGCGGTCGCGTCGAGATCCGTACGTTCGAGATGACCGCGGCCGATCAGGTGGCGACCGAGGCGGCCCTCGATGAGAAGTACGGCGCTCGCATCATCGACGTGAATCCACAGGTCGTGAGCCCATCTTTCAGTGGTGAGCTGATCCAGAACGCGATCCGCTCCATCGCGCTCGCCTCGCTGCTCATCGTCCTACTCATCGCTTACGCGTTCCGAGACTTCGGTTGGTCGGCGTTCCGGTACGGCATCGCCGCGATCCTCGCTCTGCTCCACGACGCATTGCTGGTGCTCGGCCTCTTCGCGATGCTCGGCTTCTTCTTCGAGGTCGAGATCGACAGCCTCTTCGTGACCGCGGTGCTGACGATCATCGGTTTCTCTGTCCACGACACGATCGTGGTGTTCGACCGGATCCGCGAGAACCTCCGCCTGAACCCGGGTGAGCCGCTGAATCCGGTCATCAACTTCTCGATCATGCAGACCATGACCCGGTCGATCGTTACGGGGATCACCGTCGTTTTCATGCTGCTCGCTCTCTATCTGTTCGGCGGCTTCTCGATGCGAAACTTCGCCCTCGCGCTGCTGGTAGGGGTCATATCCGGTACCTATTCGTCGATCTTCAACGCCAGCCAGATCGTCTCCCTATGGCAGGAGATCGAGGACCGCATTCGCCATCGCGCGACCCCGGCGCCCGCCTGACCCAACTGCACGACTCCCGCGGGAATACACTTTCCTGATGTTCGGGTTGAAGCTGCTCCCTGCTGCTGTGCGCACCGCGCTGGCGATGCTGATCGTCGGTGGGCTCATCGGCTACGCGGGAACGGGATTCACAACGACGATCGTCGCCGATTCAGGGATCCTTGGCGGCGGCGGCGAGTCGAGCGACGCGCACAAGTACGTGATGGCCTTGCTGCAGCGTGAGTCCGAGAGCCTCGCCCAGCTCCAGCCATCGCGTGACGTCGTGTCGCGCGCGCTTCAACAGCAGAGCGTGTCGCAGCAGCCGACCAGCGCGAAACCGCTCTCCGTGACCTACCTCGGAGGCTCCTCGTCCGGACGCATCAGCGTCCACATCTACGCGGTGGAGCTGCAGGCCACCGGCGGCCAGTACCAATTCTTCCCGCTTGCGCTCACGGTCGTCGGCGGCAAGGTGGTGCGCGTTGAGTAACGCCGCCGCGCTTGCCAGCGGTCAAATGCAGGCCGGCCGCGCGGCGCTCATCCTTGCGACCTTCCTGACCGGCCTCGTCACGGGCGTCGTCGTCTACGCGGTGACGGACCGGGGTACGGACGCGAATCCGTACGCGAGCCTTCCGAAGGCGGCGGAGCCGGCCGTCACCGCCGACGTCGCGCGAGCTATCCAGAGCGATGACGCGAAGGTGCTGGCCAACCTGCTGGACATGGAAGTCTTGCAGCAGCTTCAGACGGCAATCGAACCTTTGGCCGATATCAGGTCTATGAAGTTCGTGGGGGCGGTGGAGAAGAGCGGTCGCGTTCTCGCCGCATACGTCGCGGGTGGCAAGACGGCCGACGGCACGGATGTCCTTGTCGGATTCGTCCTGAACGTAACTGGCGACCAGATCGTTGGGGTGAACTAATGGCGAGCATGCAGACGGCACTCGGCAACACGGCGTATGTGCTGGATCACAACAAGAAAAGGCTGCTGATCCTCTTCATCGTCGTCGGTGGAGCGATCGGCCTGTACGGCATCCGCGGCATCTTCCAGGGCATCCTCGACATGATCGGGCAGGCGCCGCAGCTACTCGTCCTACTGCTCTTCTACTCATTCATGATGATCGTGCAGTTCGGCGCGCTGATGTGGTTCATGTCGCGGCCCCGCACCTACACGGTCACGCCGGACAGCCCGCAGATCGGCCTCTCCTTCGAGAACTACCGAGGGCAGCCCGACCTACTCGAGCACGCCAAGAGCCTCGTTCGCATCCTCAAAGGCGTGAAGACCTTCCAGGCCCGCGGCGGCGAGATGCCCGCTGGAATGCTCCTCGCGGGGCCGCCCGGTACCGGGAAGACGTTCCTCGCAGGTTGCATGGCGGCGGAGGCGAATCTGCCGTTCATCTACGTGGATGCGTCGAGCTTGTCGAGCATGTGGATGGGCGTCGATGCGCTCATCGTCATCTCGCTCTTCCGCAAAGCGCGCGGCCTCGCGCGCAAGTTCGCGGCGCCTGGCCAAGCGGGGTGCTGCATCCTCTTCCTCGACGAGCTCGACTCCGTCGGACTGTCGCGCGGCGGCACCATGGGCGGCCAGCAGCAGGGAATGATGGGCCCCATGGGCATGATGGGCGGCCGCGGTCTGGCCCTGAACACGATGCTCAACCAGATGGACTCTCTCGGGAAGCACGTCGAGGACCGCATGAAGTACAAGATCGCGCGCTGGCTCGGCCTCGTCCGCGGCCCGGTGCCTCCGAAGCCGATCGTGTTCGTGATCGGCGCGACGAACCGACCCGAGGTGCTCGACGCCGCGCTCGTCCGTGCCGGCCGTCTCGACCGGAAGCTGATGGTGTACGAACCGGACGCCGAAGGCCGACGCGACATCCTTCAGCACTACCTGCGCCTCAAGGCGCACGAGCCGGAGATCCCGGTCGAGCTGATGGTCGCGGACTCCATCGGCTGGACGCCGATCGACATCAAGACCGTCATCAACGAGGCGCTGATCGTCGCGCACGACGCAGGACGGGAGTTCCTCACGTACAAGGACTGGCTCACGGCGCGTGACGCGCGCCTCCTTGGCATCAAGCAGCCCATCCTCAGCATGTCCGCGCACGACAAGCGCACCATCGCGTACCACGAGGCCGGTCACGCGATCGCCTCGCACTACCTCAACAAGGACGACCGCATCCAGAAGGCGTCGATCATCCGCATGGGCGACGCGTACGGCGTCGTCATGCCGACACCGAAGCTCGAGCGCCACCAGTTGCACGCGGAGGAGATCGAGAACGACATCATGGTCTCGCTCGGGTCGCGTGCGGTCGAAGAGATCATCCTGCACACGAAGACCGCGAACGCGTCCTCGGACCTCCGGAACGCGACGAATCGCGCGATCGCATACGTCGGAACGTGGGGCATGGGCTCGACCCTGCTCGCCTTCCCGCCGAATGCCATGGGCGCGGCGCCGCAGGTGCTCTCGCTCGCCGACAAGCTGCTTGAGGGCCTCTTCGAAGAGACCAAGCGGCTCATCCGCGAGAAGGAGTACGCCGTTCACGCGATCGCTGGAGCGCTACTCCAGCGTGGCGAGCTCATCGGACCCGAGCTGGACGAGATCTTCGAGGCCGCCGACCTTTCGAACCCCGAGATGGCCAAGGAGTTCGTGCGCCGGCCGGTCAGCATCCCGAAGATGTCCGACCTCATGAAGAAGGAAGAGCTGCCGCCGGAAGTCGTCGCCGTTCCTGTCGCGGCTTCGGACCTACCCGGGCAGCCGACTCCGCCGCCGGTGCCGCAGGGCTAACCAGCCCCGAACGAGGTGAATCCGAACTCCCGCTGGCGCAGGCCAGCGGGAGTTCTGTTTCTAGCGGCTATACGCCCTAGCGAGCTGGGCGAGCGTGACGAACCGCAGCGGTCCGGCGTCACGGTCATAGCGGTACGGATCGAACGCGCGGAAGAGGGTTTCGATCGCGCCGCGCTCGGTCGCGTCGATCGTGGACGGGTGACTGACCACCGTGAGCGCTCGCCGCGCCGTCGCGGGCTGACCCAGCGGCGCGATCATTCGCAGGTTCGCGTTCACGACCCCCGCGATCGACGTCGCGCTGTGACCGTACGTATTGCCGCCGTTCGTGGGCGCCACGAGGAGCGGGAGATCGCCCGCTTTGTTGGCATCGTCGCGCGCCGGGTAGTACGGCTGGGCGTCTGACGCAAGCGTCCAGGGCAGCTGCAGCGATCCGAATGGTCCGGCCGGGGCGGCGCTGCAGTCCGCGGTGAACCCGAGCGCCGCGATCGTGCGGAGCGTCGTGTGATCCGCGAAGAGCGCGCCGGCGCGGAACGAGGTCGGCTTCGGCAGGCCGCGATCGGCCATGAGTCGCAGGCCGTACTCGACGAGCGTCCGGTTCTCGCTCTCCGTGTACGCCGTCATCGGCACGTCGTAGCCGTCGCCGCGGCCGCCCCAGTTCGGCGTCGTGCGCGGGGAGACGCCCGCAGCGCGCACGTAATCGGTCCACATGTGCAGGTGGAGCGCGATCTCATCACCTTTCGCGGCCCGGCCCTTCGTCCATGCGAGCATCGCCTCGGCGCGGGCCGCGCTGACCTGCGTCGTGGTCCAGACGCGCGGGTTCCACATCACCGTCATCGAGAAGCCCAGGCCGTCGGCGACCGCGGCCGTGTTGGCCATCCGCGCGTCGGTCGCGTCGTCGCCCTCGAAGTCCAGGGTCCACACCACGTACTCGGGCTGCGATACGAGGACGGTCGTGGATCCCACGGTCGCGTCGCTGCCATCGGCGAGACGGACGACGACGTCCGCGCGGTGCTCACCTGGCGCGAGCCCGCCGAGCGGCACCGTGCCGAAGGCCACGAAACCGCGCGGCCCGCCGAGCGAGACGCTCATGGCGATGTCGCGGCTCGCCACCCGAACGCGCGGCGTTCCGCGGCGCGGATCGATCGCGAAGTCGGCCGTGACCTGTGCCGGATCCTGATGAAGACCGTCGGGCAGCAGGTGCCATCGGCGCGACGTTCGAACGTCTGCGGCGACAGCGCGCGGGAGTCCATCAGCCGGGGCAGTGAAGACGGGCGTGCTCGAGCTGATCGGGCTGGGCGAGACTGTCGACGTCGCTGGGCTACAGGCCGCTATGACAAGGACGAGTGCGAAGACACGGCGCATCGGTTCATCGTACGTAGCGGCGCGCGTCCTCCAGCGGGATCTGCCAGATCACTGACTCCCACGCCGGCTTGAAGCCCATCGCAACGTTGATCGCCAGCATCGCCGCGTTCGTGCCGGCGTTGCCGGTGCGGATGTAACGCGCATCGGGGAGCTCGTCGAGCACGCGCTGCACCATGCGGGCCTTGACCCACTTTCCGATGCCCTTGCCCCGGTGCTCCGGGATCGTCGCCGTGCCGCCCTGAAAGAGGACGCTCGGCACGCGCGGGTCGTAGAAGAGCTCGGTAAATCCCGCGCTCGCGCCCGTGGAGTCCTCGATGACGATCGCCGTGCGGTGCTCCTGACCGCGAGCGCGCGTTATACGGTCCCACTCACGAAGCGTCTCGGGTGTGATCTTCCAGTCTTCGACCTGCAGGTCCTCACGCGGCATGGTGTTGATCGCGCGGACCGCCGTGACGACGTTGTCCATCAGGTGGTCGGGCGTGTCGCCGTCGATGAACTCGATGCGGTACCCCGTTGGCTCAACGGCTGCCCAGGTCCGCATCAGCGCGCGGTCGATGGACCGGAGATCCAGCTGGCTTTCGCGCATACGGAGCCCGGGCTTCGCGCCGATGCGCTCCGCGAATGCCGCGCCGGAGGGCACGCGGCTCATCGTCCAGGCCTGGAGGATCAGGCCCTCGGCCGAGCCGCACGACTCGACGGCCTTGGCGAGCAGCCTCTTGCCGAGTCCCCGGCGTCGGTGCTCCGGGTCGACCTCGATCTGGAGGTCGCGGATATTCAGGTTGTCAGTGGTCGAACGGTTGACTAACAGCGTCGCGGCCAGCCTGCCCGGTCCCGCCCAGACGGCCCAGCGCTGGCGCACGAACAGCGGCGAGGTCAGGCGGAAGCGCGTGGCCATCGCGTCCATTGGCGGCACTGGGTCCTCCGGCACTTCCTCTCTGCTACGGCGCCAGGCGAGCTCGACGAATGGCCTCAGCTGCTCGTCGCTCATGCTCGGCAGGTCGACCTGCTCGATGGAATACGCGGTCGCGGGTGTGACCTTCATGGGGTTCTAACTGTACCGGTGGAACAGCGTCTGAGAAACTTGTGTGTAGATGAGCTTGACCGCGATGCGCCGCTGGATCCTGCCGAACGCTCTGGATCTCGTTGCCCCCGACGGCATCCCGCCACTGGTCGCCCGCATCCTCGCGGCACGTGGGATCGAGGTCTCCGCCATGGCTGATTTCATCGCCGCGAAAGCGGTCGAGAACGGCCCGCCGATGCTCGACCTGGACCGCGCGGTCGAGCGTCTGCGTCGTGCGCTCGCGGCTCGCGAGCGCATCGTCGTCTATGGGGACTACGACGTGGATGGGATCGCCGGCTCGGCCATCCTGGTGCGTGCTTTCCGGCAGCTTGGTGTCGTCGTCCAGGCATATATCCCGAACCGGTACGAAGAGGGCTACGGGCTCAACGAGCAAGCTCTCCGGCAGCTCGCGGCCGACGGGGCGCGCGTGATCGTGTCGGTGGACTGCGGCGTCACCGCGGTGCGCGAGGCGGCCCTGGCGCGCTCGCTCGGGGTCGACCTGATCATCACCGACCACCACCACCCGCCGGCCGAGCTTCCCGATGGCTTCGCGGTGGTGAATCCGCGCCGGCCCGGCGACCTCTCTCTCGACAAGGAGCTGGCGGGGGCGGGCGTCGCGCTCGTCCTGGCGCGACGACTCCTCGGCGAGCTCGGATTCGCGCTTCGGCGCGACGAGCTGATTCAGCTCGTCGCTCTCGCGACGGTGGCCGACGTCGTCCCGCTCCGTGCCGCGAATCGCGCGCTGGTCAAGGCCGGTCTCGAGGCGCTCAATCGCGCGCCGATCACCGGCGTGCGCGCGATGGTGGAGCGTGCGGGACTGAAGCTCGGCAGCGTCACCGCGGCGAACATCGGCTACGTCCTTGGTCCGCGTCTCAACGCCGCAGGGCGGATCTCCGACGCGGAAGAGGCGCTGCGCCTTCTTCTGACCGAAGATGCGGACGAGGCGAAGATCCTCGCCGAGCACCTCGAGCTCAAGAACACCGAGCGTCAAGAGCTCACGCGTCAGGTCGTGAAGGGAGCGCGCGAGCGCGCCGCCGAGCGGCCGGAGGCCTGGGCGACCGTCGTCGCGGATCCAGCGTGGCCCGCGGGAATCGTTGGGCTGGGCGCCTCGCGGCTGGTGGAGGACTACAGCCGTCCGGCCGTGGTCATCGCGATCGACGGCGAGGAGGGCAAGGGCTCGTGCCGTTCGATCTCAGCGGTGCATATCGCGGAGGCGCTCGATGAATGCGATGACCTTCTCATCAAGCACGGCGGTCACGCGATGGCCGCCGGCTTCTCGATCGCGCGCGAGAGGATCGCGCAGTTCACCGACCGGCTCGACGAGATCGTGCGGCGTCGACTCGGCGGCGTACGCCCCGTTCCGACCCTGCGCGTCGA
>DATEZK010000275.1:0-3041 GCA_035255665.1 Candidatus Limnocylindria bacterium | reverse complement strand
GGTGATGCGGACCGTGCGGCCGCCGATCTCCCCGCGCTCTGCGAGGCTGTCGGCCAGGCTCACACGAGCCCCGCTTCGGCGATCTTCGATCGCACGTATTTCACAGAGGGTGGGAGCACGGTGTCCGCGTCGCCGGACAGCGATGCGAGCTCGAACGAGGCGTAGCCGTGGTACTTGAGTCGCGCAAGCGCCGCGAAGACGTTCACGAAGTCGACGTGTCCCCGTCCGGGCTCGTGGCGCTGCGAATCCGCGAGATGGACGTACGCGAGCCACTCCCCCGCCGACTCGAGCGCCACGCCGAGATCAGCCTCCTCGATGTTCATGTGAAATACGTCGCCCATGACGAAGACTGCCGGGCTACCGATGCGCTCGCGCAGTCGCAGCGCGTCGGCGATGGTGAGGCACAGGTCGTTCTGATAACGATTGATCGGCTCGACATACAGCTTCGCGCCGGCACGCTCGGCGCGCGACGCGAGCGCCCGCATGCCCTCGACGAAGATCAGCTCGTCCGCATCACGCGCGCGGCCGGTGCCGATGTTCGGGAGATGACGCGTTCTGCCCCAGATGGGAACGACGACGCATCCGGTCCCCAGCTCGCCCGCGAGCCCGACAAGATGCGCCAGGTCCTTGCGGGCCAGGCGGATCTTCTCCGGATCGGGATCGATGAGCCAGCCGCGGTAGCCGCCGCAGATCGCCGAGATCGGGATGTGCTCGCGCAGCGCGATCTCGGCGTCATCGAAGGGCTGCTGCGAGAGCTCGATGGCCTCGAAGCCGTATCGCCGCGCGTTGTCGAACTTTTCCCGCAGCGTTGCGCCGGGCAGGAGCCGGTCCTGGATCGAGAGCCGCAGGTGCTCGCGGTACTTCACGTGACGCTCACCCACTTCTCGCGCGAGGCGCTCTCGAGCGCCGCGGCGGCGAAGCGCGCGTGCCGCAGCCCGTCCTCGAAGGTCGCGAGCGGCGCGGCGGGAGCGCGCTCTTCGCCGGATAGGTGCGCGTACACCGCGGCGAGCAGATTGCGACGCGCCTCATTTGGACCCGCGGGCAGCGCCGCGAGCGTGCGTGCCGCCGGCGACAGCAGCTCGTCGTCGCGGCCCACCACGACCGTGTCTCCGCCACGCGAGCCCAGCCACAACTCGTTCGGGCGTTCGTGCCGCCAGGTGGCCGATCCCGTGGCCCCGTCGAGCGACAGCTCCATGTCGTTGCGATGACCCGCGGCCGCCTGCGAGAGGAACAGCGCACCGGTCATGCCGTCGGAGAAGCGGAGTAACAGGCCGGCGTGATCCTCAGTGGTTCGCCCGTGCAATCGACCCAGCTGCACGGCGACCGCCTCGACTCGCTTGCCGCTCACGAGTTCGGCGAGATCGACCCAGTGCGCGCCGATGTCGGCGATCGCACGCGACGCGCCGCCGCGCGCTTCCTCGACGCGCCAGTTCGCGTCGGTCGCGAGGAGCAGCCAATCCTGGAGGAACGAGCCGCGCGCGGTGTGCAGCGGACCGAGGAACGCGACGCGAGCGGCGAGCTCGACGACCAGCGGATGGAACCGGTAGTTGTAGGCCAGGACGGCGAGGCGTCCCGTCTCGCGCGCGAGAGCGACAAGCTCCTCGGCTCCGCGCACGTCGACCGCGAGTGGCTTCTCGCAGACCACGTCTTTGCCCGCGCGAAGCGCACGGCCGGCAAGTCCGACGTGCAGATCATTCGAGGCGCAGACGTGCACGACATTCACGGCAGGATCGTCAAGCGCGCGCGGATCTTCCATCACGCGTCGTGCGCTGAGCGGGCCGATGAATGGGATGCCGAGCTCGTCGAGCGCCTCGGCGTGCTTCACACCGGCGTAGCCCGAGCCGATGACGAGTGCGCGGTGCTCTCCTTCCACGGCGCCATTGTGCCCGCGGCCCCAGAATCGGGATGTGGCCGAGTTCATCCCCTTCCGCGGATTTCGTTACGGCGGCGCGCTTGCGGACCTGATCTGTCCCCCCTACGACGTGATCGACGACGCCGCGCGCGAGCGCCTGTATGCCAGGAGCCCGCATAACTTCGTGCGCGTCGAGTTTGCAAAAGACGGACCCGACGACAAATATGCGCGCGCCGCGAAGGACCTCGGCGAATGGATCGGCGGCACGGTGCTCCGCCGCGACGAGCGCGACTCCTTCTACCTCCACGAGCACGAATTCGAGGTCGCGGGCCGCCGTCTCGTGCGCCGCGGGATTCTTGGAGCGCTGCGCCTGTATCCCCAGAGCGAGGGCGTCGTGCTGCCGCACGAGCTCACGTTCCCGAAGGCAAAGGCCGATCGTCTCGAGCTGCTGCGAGCCACTCGCGCGAACACCAGCCCGGTCTTCGGCATGTTCGCCGACGACGGTGGTCTCATGCGCTCGATCGGCGAAGCCGCGCGCACTCCGGCGGGCGAGGCGACGATCGCCACTGAGCGGCATCGACTCGAGCGCATCGACGATCCCGCCACGGTCGAACGGATCGCGGCGGCGCTGCGCGACCAGCGCGTGTACATCGCCGACGGCCACCATCGCTACGAGACGGCGCTCAACTATCTCGCCGAGCTGGGCGACGTGGGTCCAACGGCCCCCGAGCGATACACGCTCGCGTTCCTGTGCGCGCTCGAAGATCCAGGTCTGCGCATCTTCGCGACCCACCGCATCGTTCGCGGCGCCGAGGACGCGCTCGACGCGACGATCGCGCGTTCGTTCGAAACGAGCGAGATCGACCGCGGCGCGCTCGGCGACATCCAGCCCGGCATCGTCATCGCGAGCGGCGGAGTCTTCCGCGCGCTCACACTGCGCCCGACCACGGATCTCTCGGGCGTGCCTCCCGCATGGCGCACGCTTCCCGTCGCGCTCGCCGAGGAGCTCCTCGTGAAACCCGTTCAGGCGGCCGGCGCGGAGATCGCGTACGAGCACGACACAGAGCACGCGATCGCCGCCGGCACCGCGATCCTGCTGCGCGCCGTCGACCCGCAGACGCTGCGCCGTATCGCAGACATGGGCGAAAAGATGCCGCAGAAGACGACGTACTTCTTCCCGAAGGTGCCT
>DATEZK010000274.1:0-2313 GCA_035255665.1 Candidatus Limnocylindria bacterium | reverse complement strand
GAGATCACGGTGAAGAAGAGCGGCGTCTCCAGCGCGTTGTTCCGCGCGACGTATTCGCTCGTGAAGTCGTGCGTGACGAGAGCACCGACCATCGCGAGCGCGGCGAGCACGATGAGCAGGAACGTGATGAGAGCGGACCAGCGCGCGCTCGCGAGCGCTCGGCCGTCGCGTTTCGCGGCCGCATAGGCCGCTGCGCCGATCCCCCAGATCGCGAGCGGCAGCGCCGCGCGCAGCGCACCGGCACCGAGGTCCGCGAAGGAGAGGTTCATGGTGCTCGGTGGCTCGGGGTCGCTCCGGGCGGTGGGGGAGCGTAGACCTCGTCGTGCTTCGCGATGACCTGTGTCGCGCGGAACATGCCGTCCGCGGCGAACGTGCCTTCGACGACGGCGCCGGCTCCCTCGCGCAGGAGAGACGGCGGCGCACCGGTGCCGATGACGGTGACGCGATTGGTGCCATCTGAGATCACGAATCGCAGCTCGCGGGTCTGCGGGTCGTAGCGCAGGCTTCCCGTCTCGACCTGGCCGCCGAGCCGCGCGGCGGTGCCCGCGGGGACGGCGCGCTCGCGCGCCTCGGTCGGGGTCAGGTAGTAGATCGCGGAGACCTGGAGGTTCTGCACAGCCACGAAGCCGATCAGCACCGCGGCGGCGAGCACCGCGATCAGCAGGACGCGGCGCGCTCCCATGGACTCAGGGACGCGTGTTTCCCGCACGGTCACGGCGCCGGCGAAGCGAGATGAGGTACAAGGCGATGCCGCCCCACACGAGAACGTACGCGGCGACGATGAAACCGAGGTTCTCGAGGTTCACGACCGCGCCTCCAGCATGCGGCGCTGGCGGTCGAGCTCGATCGACATGCGCTCCGCGAGGAATGCCAAGTACACCAGCGTGAACGCGATCACGCTCACGAGGAGCGTGAATCCCATCGACGCGTCGATCGCGGGACTGCCACCAGGGCGTATGACGGTCGGCAGCTGGTGCAGAGAATTCATCCACAGCACCGACAGATGCACGATGGGGATGTCGATGACCGCGATGACGCCGAGCACGGCCGCGCGTGTCGCGCGGCGCGAGAAGTCGGTCGACAACGACCGCAGCAGCAGGTATCCGACGTACATCATGAACATGACCGCCGTCGTCACCAGACGCGGGTCCCACGTCCACCACACGCCCCAGGTCGGCTTGGCCCAGATCGACCCCGCCGCGATGAACATGCCGGTGAAGAGGACGCCGATCTCGGCCGACGCGACCGCGAGCGCGTCGAACCACGGGCGTTTGGTCCACAGCCAGCCGAGGCTCGCGAGGAAGACGACGAAGAACGCGAGGTAGGCGAGCCAGGCGAGCGGGACGTGCACGTAGAGGATCCGGTACACGTCTCCCTGGACGGCGTCGGTCGGCGCCCAGACGAGCGCCATGAAGGTCGCGATCAGCGACGAAGCGATCGCAAGGCGACCCAGCCAAGGCCGGACGCGGATGGTGGGGAAGGGCGCTGCAGTGGTTTCGATCATTCGATGGCCGCAGGAACGATGGTAAGGCCGAGTACCCCGTACACGAGTGCGAAGGCCGCGAGGATGCCGGACCATCCGAGCGCGACCGAGGCATCGCCGGTGAGCGCCGCGGCCGCGCCCTGCGTGCATGCGACGAGCTGCGGGATGAGGATCGGGAACGAGAGGATCGGCACGAGCGCGACGCGCGCGCGTACGCGAAGCGCGAGGAGCGTGGCGAGCACGATCACCGGCGGCAGCGCGAGGATCCCGAGCACGCCGACGAGCGCGAGATGTCCAACGAGCGCGATCTCGAGATCGAGGAGCACGACCGAAAGTGCCCCTGCAGCGAGTGCGACGATCGCGAGGACGATCGCGATGGCGACGACCTTCCCCGCGTAGAGCGCTTCGCGTCCTCCCTCGAGCACGAGGATCGCGTCGATCGCGTCATCCTCGAGCTCGCGGTCGAACGATCGCGTCGCGACCAGCGTCGCGGCGAAAAGGATCGCGATCCAGAAGAGCGCGCTCGCGACACCAGGCTGGCGCGCCTGCCCTGGTCCGAAGGCGAGGCTCTCCATGAGGACCAGCAGGCCGGTGAACGTGAGCGCGGCCACGAAGCCGTCCGGGTGTCGGCGTTCCGCGGCGAGCTCGCGAGCCGCGACGAGCAGGGCGCGTTCGATCGCGTTCACGTTTCGCGCAGCGCGCCGTCATCGATGACGTACCGATGCACGGCGTCCTGATCGAGCTCGTGATGCATGTGCGTCGCCATGAGCACCGACTGACCGCGGACGAGCGCGGTGTTGAGCGCCGCGCGCAGTCGAACGAGCGCGTCC
>DATEZK010000273.1:0-4595 GCA_035255665.1 Candidatus Limnocylindria bacterium | reverse complement strand
CTGCCTCCGATCTCCAGTTCGCACTCGCCGAGGTGTCGGCAGCGTTCACTGCCGACGGGCATCCGAAGCCCACTATCAGCTTCGGATCGACCGGCACACTGAGCCAGCAGATCGAGAACGGAGCACCCGCCGACGTCTTCTTCGCCGCCGACGAGTCTTACCTCATCCGCCTGGAACAGAACGGCCTCGTCCTCGCGGGTACCCGCCAGCTGTACGCGATCGGAAGGATCGTGCTTGTTGAGCGCGCCGGGGTGTCGCCGGTCGTGACGCTCGCCGATCTCGCTCGTACCGATGTCGGGCGGATCGCCATCGCCAATCCCGATCACGCGCCCTACGGCCGTGCGGCGCGCGAAGCGATGATGCGTGTCGGCCTCTGGTCGACGCTTCAGCCAAGGCTCGTGCTCGGCGAGAACGTATCGCAGACCTTCCAGTTCGTGCGAACTGGCAACGCGGACGCCGGCGTCGTCGCGCTCTCGCTGGCCATCGGAACTCCCGGGACGCGATACACCGTCATCGAAGCCGCGCTCCACGAGCCGATCGCGCAGGCCGCCGGAGTGATCGCTGGCTCGCGCCAGCCCAGAGTGGCGAGCGACTTTCTCGCGTTCGTGAATGGCCCGGTTGGACGGCCGATCATGAAAAAGTTCGGGTTCACGCTTCCCGGCGAAGGCTGACATGGATCTCGCACCGCTCGCGCTCTCGCTGCGCGTGGCAGCGGTGGCCACCGCGCTCGCGGTCGCGGTCGGTGTGCCGCTCGCCTGGATCCTCGCGCGGAAGAGCTTCCCCGGTCGCGACGTCCTCTCGGTTCTGATCGTGCTGCCGATGGTGCTGCCGCCTACGGTGCTCGGCTATGGCCTGCTCGTGCTGCTGGGCCGGCAGGGTCCCGTCGATCCTGCTGTACAAGCGCTCTTCGGCGAAGGTCTGGTGTTCACGCCCGCGGCCGCGATCGTGGCGGCGTTCGTCGCCGCGACGCCGTTCCTCATTCGTGCGGCGCAGGGAGGCTTTGAACAGCTCGATGTCGCGTATGAGGAGGCCGCGCGCACCCTCGGCCGCCGCGAGTTCGCCATCTTCCTGACCGTCACGGCGCCACTCGCCTGGCGAGGGATCGCCGCCGGGATCGCCCTTTGCTTTGCGCGGGCGATCGGTGAGTTCGGCGCGACGCTCATGCTCGCAGGCAACATCCCAGGGCGGACGCAGACGGCGAGCATCGCGATCTACGACGCCGTCCAGGCGGGTCGGCTCGAACAGGCCACAGCCATGGCGCTCGCGCTCGGCATCGTCGCGGGTGCCGTGCTTTTCCTGCTCGCGCGTGTCGGTCGAGGAGCTCGCTGGTGATCATCGCCGTCGATGTCGAGCGCACTCTCGGCTCGTTCCGCCTGAACGTTGCCTTCTCCGCTCCGGCCGGTATCACCGCTCTGTTCGGCCCGTCCGGATCAGGGAAGACGCTCACGCTTCGCTGCGTCGCGGGTCTGTTGCGGCCGGAGCGCGGCCGCGTGGCGCTCGGAGATCGCGTCCTGTATGACGGTGCCTCCGGCGTCGATCTCGCGACACGCGAAAGGCGGATCGGCTACGTCTTCCAGCACTACGCACTCTTCCCACACCTCAGCGCCGCGGCGAACATCGCTTACGGATTGCACGACGTCTCGCCCACGGATCGATCGGAACGCGTGAAGGACCTTCTGGAGATGGTGGGGCTCGCCGGATACGCGGAGCGACGTCCATATCAGCTCTCCGGCGGGCAGCAGCAGCGGGTAGCGCTCGCGCGGGCGCTCGCGCCACGTCCTGATCTCGTCCTGCTTGACGAACCCTTTGCCGCGATCGACTCGTTCGTCCGCGATCACCTGCGCGAGCAGCTTCGCGCGATCCATATGCGCACGCAGGTGCCGATGATCCTCGTCACGCACGACATCGCCGACGTCAGGCGGCTGGCCGACACGGTCGTGCTGTACGGCCATGGTGTGGTCCTTGAGGTCGGAGCCACAGCCGACGTGCTTTCCCGGCGCGAGGTTCAAACACCGGCCTACCCTGGGTAGGTGCTCCGTCTCGCGTCGTCGTCGCCACGCCGGATCGATCTTCTGAGGCTGCTGGACGTCCCGTTCGAGCCGACCGCGCCCAACGTCGATGAGTCGCGATTCGCCTCTCCGGCGCGGGCGAAAGCCGACGCGGTCGCGCGCCCCGGCGAGGTGACGCTCGCGGCAGACACGGAGATCCTGTTCGACGGCGAGCGCCTCGGAAAGCCCGAGGACGAGTCGCACGCGATCGCGATGCTCGCGACCTTGGCCGGACGCGAGCACGAGGTGCGGACCGATGTCGCCGTCGTGGCTGCGAGCGGCGCGCGACGTCGGTTCGCCGTGCGCTCGCTCGTCACGCTGCGCGAGCTGTCGCTACGCCAGATCGAACGCTACGTCGGAAGTGGCGAGCCGCTCGACAAGGCCGGCGCCTACGCGATCCAGGGCGAGGGACGGCGCATCGTCGATTCGTACGAGGGGTGCCTTGCCAACATCACCGGACTTCCGCTGTGTCACGTCTACTACGCCCTGCGCCGCGCCGGCGTCGTTGCGCGCGAGCGACCCGAGATCGTCTGTCAGGCCCACTTCGCGTTCGCGTGTCCGGTCTGGCGTGCGGCGCAGCGGCAGGGCCGCGCCCTGCGCGACGGCGGCGAGTACCCGTCCTGGTCTGAAGATGTCTCCGGCGTACAGTGACCGCGTGGCCGACGCCATCAAAGTGCTCATCGTGGACGATCACCTCGCCGTCGCGGAGAGTCTGCAGGCGCTCCTCTCCCGAGAGAGCGACCTCGACGTCGGTGGGGTTGCGACGAACGGAGCGGCCGCGCTGCGCATCGCGGCCGAGCGAAACCCGCACGTCGTCCTGATGGACCAGAACCTTTCGGGCGAATCCGGTGTGGCGGTGGCGTCGACGATCCTCGCGGCTCACCCGAGGACCGCGGTCGTGATGCTGAGCGGCGGAATGAGCCAGGACGAGCTCGTCGCAGCGGTCGAGGCGGGCGTGTCGGGCTACCTGATGAAGGCCACGCCAGCGGCGGAGATCGTCAAGGCGATCCGGCGCGCGGCGGCCGGCGAGATACTGCTGCCCCCGGACGAGCTCGCGTCGCTCCTCCGGCTGGGACGGGAGCGCACGCGCCAGCGCGATGAGCGCCAGCGCAATCTCCCACAGCTCACAAAGCGTGAGAGCGAGGTGCTTGTGCTCATGTCCTCGGCGGCCGATGTCGAGCGCATCGCGGGTGAGCTGAAGATCAGCGTGAACACGGCACGCGGGTATATCCAGAACATCCTCGAGAAGCTTGGCGCGCACTCGCGGCTGGAGGCCGTCGTCCGCGCGACGGAGCTCGGCCTGCTCGGCGCCTAGGTACCACTACGGGCGCAGGGGTGGGGCATCCCCTCGTTTCTGGACCGCACGACCGTACACGTGACGCTTCTCCGGACGAGTCCAGACCCATAGCTTTCTTACGTGATCGAAACCAGGCCACATCCCATCGTTTGGCTACTGCTCCCCGCCGTCGAGCTGGCACACGTCCTCACCTACCCGTTCATGTTCGCGTTGGTCGGACCGGTTGTGGGCCTCGTTCCGACGGCTTCGATCCTGCTCGTCGCCGCTCTGCTGGGAATGCGCGCCGCGGGCGTTGCGGCGGTCCTCTTCGTCCTCGCAAACACACTCCTTTATCTCGCGAAGGGGATGGAGCTCACCGTCGCGTTCGGCGGATCGATCGTCTCAGCAGCGTTCTGCCTTGGGATCGGTGTCATCATCGCGCGCCTGCGTTCGGATAAGCAGCGCATCGAGCGTCTCACGGTCCTCGATCGCCTGACGGGACTCCCGAACCGCGATGCATTCGACACGAAAGTCCAGAGCATGGTCGCGGCGGGCGGGTCGGCACGCATCGCACTCGTGAATGTGTTCGGCTTCCGCGATGTGAACGAGAGCTTCGGACACGCTGTCGGCGACGACGTCATCCGGGAGATCGCGCGTCGTCTTGGAGCGAGCTTCGGCCACGACGTGGTCGCTCGTGTTGGTAGCGATGATTTCGCGGTCCTGGCGGCACTGGCCGGAACGGACGAGGCCTTCGCCGCCCGCGCGCTCGACGCATTTCGCGCCCCCTTCCTGATCGGGGGCAGCCTGCTGAACATCGAGGGACGTGTCGGCATCGCGCGCTCACTCGAGCATGGAGATTCGAGTGCGATGCTCATGAGCGCCGCAGAGTCGGCGGCGCGCTCGGCGCGCCGCATGACAGCCGGCTGGGCTCTGGCGTCCTCGACGCGCTCGCGTGACAGCGCCGAGCGGCTTCAGATGCTTGGCGACCTCCGGCAAGCTCTGGAGCGCAACGAGCTGCGTCTGCACTACCAGCCGATGCTTGATGTGACCAGCCGCAACGTCGTGGGGTTCGAAGCGCTCATGCGCTGGCAACGAAATGGCGAGCTTGTCGCGCCGGCGCAATTCATCCCGCTCGCGGAGCAGGCCGGTCTCATCGTGCCGCTCACGGACTGGGTCGTTGGCGAGTCGATGCGCCAGATCGCCGAGTGGGCCAGCGTGGGGCACTCGCAGCGCATCAGCATCAACGTCGGCGCCAAGGCCGTCGGCGCTTC
>DATEZK010000272.1:0-3925 GCA_035255665.1 Candidatus Limnocylindria bacterium | reverse complement strand
GCACGGACAGGCGCAGACACAGTGCGGTGAATGCCGGCGTGTGCGACGCGTAATAGCACTCCATCCCGACAAGCCCAGCCTCGACGAGCAGCGGGAGCAACCGTTCGAGATCGACGGCCGTGCCAGGGTGTGCGAGGGACGGCACGCCGCCGTGCTTGCGTACCAACGCGACCGCTTCCAGCGGCGCGAGACCGACGCGCGAGACGTACGCCGGCGAGTGCTTGCTGATGAGCGTGTCGAACGCGCTGTCGTAGGTCGGCACGTGGCCGGCTTCGAACAGCGCTTGCGCGAGGTGCGGCCTCCCGAGTGACCCACCGCGCGCGATCTCGCGCACCCGATCGAGCGAGACCGCATGTCCGAGGGCATTCAGCTTGTCGACCATCAGCTCGATGCGTCGCCCGCGGTTCTCGCGGAGCCAGCGGAGCCGCTCCTCGAGAGCGGTGTCGTGCGGATCGACGAAATACGCGAGGACGTGGACGTCTCCCCACTCCGATTCGGTGTTGAGCTCGGTCGCCGGGATCACGCGCACGCCGCGGCGCTCGCCCTCGGCAACGGCCTCAGCCACGCCGAGCAGCGTGTCGTGATCCGCGAGGGCTTGGATCCGAACGCCCCGCTCCGCCGCGCGCGCAATGAGCTCCGTGGGTGTGAGTGCCCCGTCAGACGCTGTGGAGTGCGTGTGGAGGTCGATCGGGTAGCCCGCGCTCACCGCTCAGTCCACGTCGAAGAGCGTGTCCAAGCGCTCGATCGAGCGCGCGCGGCCACTCGATTCATCGACATCGATGACCACGCTGTTGAACTGCACCGGCCCGCCTGCGACCTCGAACCGCCGCGGCATGCCGTCGCGGAAGCGCCCGACGATGATCGCCGGGTCGATCCCGAGAACGGAATCGCGCGGCCCGACCATGCCGGTATCCGACACGTGAGCCGTGCCCTGCGGGAACACGCGCGGGTCGGCGGTCGGAACGTGCGTGTGAGAACCGACGACGGCGGAGAAACGGCCATCGAGATGCCAACCCATCGCGACCTTCTCGCTCGTCGCTTCGGCGTGCCAATCGAGGATGCGTACGCGCGGCGCGTCTCGGCCGAGCTGATCGAGGAGGCCATCGATCGCGCGGAACGGGTCGTCTGCCGGCGCCATGAACGTTCGGCCGATCGCGTTCACGACGAGGACGTCCTTGATCACGATCCAGCCGCGTCCCGGATTGCCCGGCGCGAGATTGATCGGCCGGATCGCGAACGGGAGCAGCTCGATGTCGTTGAGGAACTGCCGCTGGTCCCAGACGTGGTTCCCGTTCGTGACCACGTCCGCCCCATTGGCGTTGAGCTCGCGCGCGATGTCCGCGGTGAGGCCGGCGCCGCCCGCGGCGTTCTCGCCGTTCACGATCGCGAAGTCGATCCCGTATTCCTTCCGGATCTTCGGCAGGAGGGCCGCGACGGCGTTCCGTCCCGGCCGTCCCACCACGTCACCGACGAAAAGGATCTTCATCGCGAGGCGAGCCCGGTTATGGCGCTACTTTGCGTATTCGACAGCACGCGTCTCGCGAATGACCGTGACCTTGATTTGTCCGGGGTACTGCAAAGACTCCTGGATCTTCTGCGCGATGTCGCGCGACAGGCGCGCAGTCGAGAGATCGTCGATCTGCTCGGGCTTCACGATGACGCGGATCTCGCGACCCGCCTGGATCGCGAATGACTTCTCGACGCCCTGGAAGCTGTTCGCAACGTTCTCGAGCTCCAGCAGACGCTGGAGGTAGTTCGACACGATCTCGCTTCGGGCACCCGGACGGGCAGCGCTGATCGCGTCGGCCGCGGAGATGAGCGTGCCGACCATCGTGACCGGCTCGACGTCGCCGTGATGGCCGACGACACCATCGATCACGTTCTGCGGGAATCCGTATCTCTTCAGCAGCTCGCCACCGATCACGGTGTGCGGCCCTTCGACCTCGTGGTCGATCGCCTTGCCGATGTCGTGCAGCAGGCCGGCGCGCTTCATGGTCTGCGGGTCGTAGCCGGTCTCAGACGCGAGCATGCCCGCGACGTGCGCGACCTCGATCGAGTGACGCAGGACGTTCTGTCCGTATGACGTGCGGAAGTGGAGGCGCCCGAGAAGCCGTACGAGGTCGGGATGCAGACCCGCGAGGCCCACCTCGTAGATCGCCGACTCCGCGGCCTCCTTCATGACCTGATCGATCTCGGTCTTCGCCTTCGCGACCATCTCCTCGATGCGCGCGGGATGGATGCGGCCGTCGACGAGGAGCCGTTCGAGAGCGCGCTTCGCTACTTCGCGGCGGATCGGATCGAACCCGGAGACGACGACAGCCTCGGGCGTGTCGTCGATGATGAGATCGACGCCGGTCAGCGTTTCGAGGGTGCGGATGTTCCGACCCTCACGGCCGATGATGCGGCCCTTCATGTCGTCGCTGGGAAGGGCGACGACCGTCACGGTGTGCTCGGCGGTGTGCTCCGCGGCGTATCGCTGGAGGGCCATGGTGATGATCTCGCGGGCGCGAATGTCGGCGGTCTCCCGGGCCTCGGCCTCGAGGTCGTGGACCTTGCGGTTGGTGATGTCGCGCATCTCGTCCTCGACGCGCATGAGGAGGAGGCCGCGAGCCTCCTCCATGGTCAGGCCGGCCACGCGCGCCAGCTCGGTCCGTTGCTCGGTCTGCAGCTGGCCGACCTTTTCGCGCTCGGCCTCGAGCTCCAGCTCCTTCTCGACCAGGCGACGTTCCCGCTGGTCCACGGCGGCGAGCTTCTGGTCGAGTTGTTCGTCTTTCTTGTCCAGCCGGGTCTCATAGCGCTGCAGCTCCGAGCGGCGCTCCCGGTTCTCGGTCTCGGCGGTCTTGGCAAGGGTGATGGCCTCGTCTTTGGCCTCGAGGAGGATCTCCTTCTGCTTGGCGCGGGCCTCCGCGATCAGGCGCTCCCCGTTCGCGCGCGCGGCCGTTTCACTGCCGAGCGCGAGGGAACGGCGTACCAGGAGGGCAACGGCGAAGCCGACGAGGCCTCCGACGAGGGCCACAAGGCCCACGACGAGGGGGTCGGGCATCTCAAAGTTCCTTTCCGTGTCGCGCGAACGCGGGGATGCTCGCCGTGCTGGGGCGAACGCCCCGTTGGTCGCGTAATCGGCCGATGGAACGGCGTGCTCCGCCGGCCGGGGTTCACAAGTTCTAAGTGCGTCGAGGATAACGCTCGTGACCCCGCGTACGCAATGCGGACGGCGCTAGCCTGCAACGGATGCGCGACTATGCCCCGCCCGGCACGCGTTTGCTCCTAGCCAACTCGTTCGTCTCGACGGTGCCGATGGGCTACCTGCTCGTGGTCCTGCCGCTCTACCTGGTCCGCGCCGGCATCGAGCCGGCGTTCATCGGGCTGCTTTACACGGTCTCCGGGCTGGTGTCGTCGCTCATCGTCGCGTTCTCGGGCGTCCTGGCCGACCGGTGGGGCCGCCGGCGCTTCCTGATCGCGGGGACCCTGATCCCGGTGCCGAGCTACATCGTCTTTGCGACGACGACGGACCCGGCGTGGCTCATCGCCGCGAGCGTGCTGGGTGGGGTCGGTCTCGCCAACGGCGCCGCGGGCGCGCTGACGATCTCGAGCTTCGACGCGATGCTCGCGGAGAAGGCCAGCGAGAGCCAGCGGACGCGCGTGTTCGCTGCGAGCCAGGCGCTGTGGAGCCTCGCGCTGGCGGTCGGATCGGTTGCGGCGGCCGTACCGACGCTGCTCCGGACGAGCTTTGGCGTCGGCGACCTCGAGAGTTATCGCCTTCCCTACCTCGCGATGGCCGCTCTCACCGTCGTCGCTGCGGTGCTGGTCGTGCCGCTCCGCGAGGACATCAGCGTTCGCGCCGCGCGCGTCGCATCGGGCTGGCTGCCACGGCGCTCGCGGCCGGCGATCGCCACCTACGCGCTCGGCATCGGGTTCCTCGGCT
>DATEZK010000271.1:0-6119 GCA_035255665.1 Candidatus Limnocylindria bacterium | reverse complement strand
AGGCGCTCGGCCGCATACAGGGCTACACGCCGCCGGCGTCCTACGTCGCGGGTCGCGCGTGGAAGCAGGGAGAGGATCGCGGGACCAGGTGCTGGGAGCGGCTCGCGCGAGTGCCACACGACACGCTCGTGCGCGGTCGCGGCATCGATCTGCGCGAGACCGTGCAGCAGGCCGCGGCCTGGATCCGCCGCGTGCGCACCGAGGGCGCGGAGTGGCGCGTGCTCCCGTTGCCGTCGGTGCCAGAGCTCTGGCCGAACATGAAGGCGGACCAGGATGGCCCGTGGCACGACGCGAAGGCGAGGATCGGCGTGGCGCTGGCCGACCTCACGCTGCTGCCGCGCGTGAACATGACGCATCGCGCGCGCGCGCATGACGCCGGCGTCACGCGCTGGGACGACCCGCGTGTGTCATCGGAGCTGCTCGGGATAAGCAGCCAGAAGGACGCGGCGATCGTCGACGCGGTGCTCGCGGTGAACCGACCCGGCGGAGAGACGGTGCGGCCGCCCCGGATGGTCAACGGGACGCAGGAGTGGCGGCAACACGCGGAGGTCGAAGCATTCGTCGACTTCGAGTTCCTGCAGGATCTCGACGACGACTTCGCGGCGTTCCCGCGCAAAGGCGGTCAGTCGGTGATCTTCCAGATCGGCTGCGGAACGTACCGGGGCGGCGAGTGGAGCTTCCGGCAGTTCACCGTCGACGAGCTGTCCCTCGCGGCGGAGGCGCAGATGATCGACGACTGGCTCGCGCATCTGCACGCGCTCGCTACGGATGCCGGTCGCGACGTCACCGCTTCGCGCCTAGTGCACTGGTCGCCGGCCGAGACGAGCAACTTCGAGCGCGCGTACGACAACGCGCGCGTGCGTCATCCGGATCGCGACTGGCCGGTGCTCTCGTGGTTCGATCTGCTGCGCGAGGTGGTGCAGGCGGAGCCGCTGGTCGTGCGCGGGGCGTTCTCGTTCTCGCTGAAGCCGATCGCACGGTCGCTGCACGCGCTCGGTCACATCCAGACGCACTGGGGCGACGGTCTCGCCGATGGGGCCGGCGCGATGGCCGGTGCATGGAACGCGGCGATCGAGGCGAAGCGCAAAGGCGTGACTCTCGGCGAGACCGAGGTCATGGGCGAGATCGCGCGCTACAACGAGGTCGACTGCCGCGTGATGGCGGAGATCCTCGACTACCTGCGGCGGGAGCGCTAGGACTCGCTAAACCTTCGCCAGCGCTCCATCGAGGTCCACGAGGATGTCGTCAGGATCTTCGATGCCGACCGAGAAACGCAGCGTGCCTTCGTTGATCCCAAGGCGCGCACGCTCTTCGGGCGCGACGCGGCGGTGCGAGGAGATCGCGGGGTAAAGAACCTCGCTGAAGAGGTCGCCCAGCGTTGTCGCCGAGGCGGCCAGCTGCAACGCGTCAAGGAAGCGGAACGCCGCGGGCTTCGTCGCGTCCTTCAGGTCGAACGTGACGACGCCACCGAACAGTCCGCCGAACTGGCGCTTCGCGAGCTCGTGCTGCGGATGGTCGGGCAGGCCGGGATAACGGACCCGGGCGATCTTTGCGTGCTGGCTCAAGTGGCGCGCGACGCGGAGCGCGCTCTCGCACTGTCGGCGCACGCGCAGCTCGAGCGTGCGCATGCCGCGGATGCAGAGCCACGCCTCGTGCGGCGGAAGGTACGCGCCGTCGAGGATGGTCCGGTCGCGCATCGCCTTCGCGACCTCGGCGCTGCCCGCGACGCTGCCGGCCATCACATCACCGTGGCCGTTGACGTACTTCGTGAGCGAGTGGATCACCACGTCCGCACCAAGGTCGGCGGGACGTAGCAGCACCGGTGACGCGAACGTCGCGTCCACCGCGAGGGTGGCGCCGGTCGCATGGGCGAGCTTCGCCAGTGCGGCGATGTCGGTGATGCGAAGCAGCGGGTTCGCCATCGCTTCGATGTACAGGAGCGACGTGGGCGTCTCGCGGAGCGCCGCCTCGACCTTCTGATGGTCGGTGGCATCGACGAACACGATCTTCGCGCCGCGCTCGCGGATCCAGCGCTCGAACAGCGCGCGGACCTGACCGTAGATGTCTTCTTGCGCGACTACGCGACCGCCGCTCGCGACCGCGCACGCATCGACGTACGCGGCGATCGCCGCCATGCCGGATGCGAAACACGTTGCCGCCGGGGTGCCGTCGAGCTCAGCGAGCGCGACTTCGAGCGCGGCGGTGGTCGGAGTGCCGTAGCGGCCGTAGACGTAACCGGAACGCTCATTGCCGAAGACCTCGTCCTGGGCGGCCGCGGAGCGGTAATCGAATGCGACGCTCTGCACGAGAGGAGGGGCGACAGGAACGCCCTCGCCGGGAGGCAGTGCACGCGCTGAACGAACGACGCGCGTGCCGATCCGAACTTCCTTCCCCATCGCCCGCGAGTCTAGGTCTGTGGGCTAGCGGCCGACCTCTTCTTCGAGGGGCTCTTCCACGACTTCGACCGGACGCGCCTGCTCGGCCTCCATCGACTTCGCGCGCTCGATGAGATCCGCGACCTTCTGTCCACCCTTGCGACCGATCCGCTCGAAGTGACCGGGACCGTACTTCGCGGTCACGGCCTTTCCGCCCTTCTTGCCGATGCGACCGAAGAACTCGGGACCGTATTTCGTCGCGGTGCTCGAGCCGCCCTTCTTGCCGATGCGCTCATAGAACTCAGGACCGTACTTCTCACTGACGAGACGACCGCCCATGCGGCCGGCCTCGGCCACCGTCATGCCGCCACCAGATCTCCGCGCCATTGGCCCGCTCCTTTCAGTAGCGGCCAAGGTGACGGGCAGGATGGATGCCGCACGCCTGTCGGCCATGCCGACAACGGGTAACAACTAAGCAACGATTCGCTATGCGGCGCCGATATCCACCTCAATCGGGTCTTCGCGAACGAATGCGAGGACGATCGCGGACGACAGGAGCGCTACGACCATGCAGAACACGCCGATGGCGCCGAAGCCGATCGTGTCGACGAAGATCCCGCCGATCGCGGCGCCGGCGACGATCGACAGGGACGCGGTCGCCGACGAGAAGGCGAACAGCGTGCCGCGCGCCTCGGGGACCTGCTCCGTGAGGAGTGAGGTGTTCGTTGCGAACCGCGCCCCGATCACCGCGCACAGCGCCAGATTCATCGCCGCCGCAATAAGTAGCGGAGGCGGAGCATTCGTCAGGGCAAGGAGGATCAACCCGGAGACCACGATCGTTCCCGCCACGACGAGTCGGTGTCCGATGCGATCGCCGATGCGGCCACCGATCTGGCTGCCGATGAGCACGCCCAGACCGAGCGTCAGCGAGTAGGTCGAGGCGGTCCCTTCGCTCAGTCCGTACGTGTGCTGGAAAAAGACGACCAGATACGTGACCCACGTGAACCAGTACAGCGACCCGAGGAAGCTCGAGACTATCGCGGCAACGGCCGACGGGTTGCTCAGGATCAGGCGATACATCGCCCGGATCCGCTGCTCATTGATGTTGCTCGTCGTCGGCCGGAGGAACACGGCGAGGGCGACACCGGCGACGAGCGCGATGACGCCGACCAGTCCGACCGACACACGCCAGCTCGTGGCCTCGGCCACGACGCCGGCGACGGGCACGCCGATGACGCTCGCCATCGTGTTGAAGCCGATAACGGTCGCCATCGCGCCGCCGCGCTCGCGATACGGGAACAGGTCGCCGATGAGGGCGTTGGCGTTCGGGAAGATCAGCGCGCCGCCGATGCCCGCGATCGCCCGCGTGACGATGAGCATCTCGAACGTCGGCGCGAGCGCCGACAGGATCGTGAACACGCCCATGATCAGCGCGCCGGCGACCATGAAGCGCTTCCTGCCGAAGCGATCGGAATACGGCCCGACGACCAACGAGGTGATCACGCCCGGCCCTCCATAGGCCGCCGCCACCAGGCCTGCCGTACCGGTGCTGACGGCGAACTCGTCCGACAGCAGGGTGAGGACAGGTGCCATGACGAGTGTCGCGTAGACCGACGCGAAGGTCAGCGCTCCGACGATGCTGAGGACGAGGCGCTTCTCGCCGCTGGTCAATCCAGGGGCTTACCCGCGAAGGCGTGCAGGAATCGGCCGAACGCGCGGATGTGGTCCACGTAGTCGACGATCGCGATGTTCTCGTTCGGCGCGTGATTCGCGGAGGATGCGTTGCCCGACCCGAAGCCGACGACCGGGATGCCGAGCTGATCGCATACCTGCGCCATCGGACCGCTGCCGACCATGAGCGGATACACCACGGGCTCCGTCCCATAGGTTGCGCGGCAAGCAGCGATCGCGGCCCGAGCGGGCGCCGAATCGGCGGGCCAGCGCGACGGACGCTCGCCGTGCATCGCGATGACCTCGATGTCACCGAAGCCGTGCCGCTCGAGATGCGCGCGCAGAAGTCGCTCGACGAGCTCCGGCGTGAGGTCCGGTACGAGGCGGAAGTCGAGCTTCGCGCTCGCGACCGCGGGTAGGACCGTCTTGGAGCCCGGGCCCGAGTAGCCGGAGGTGAGCCCGCAGATCGTGCAGGTCGGCTCGAAGAAGTGCTTCAGCTTGAGCGGCGTTCCCGTGAGCCCGCGGATGAAGCGCGGCACGTTGTGGATCCGCTTCATGCCCTCTTCGTCATACGGCAACGCCTCGAGCATGCGGATCTCGTCCGCCGCCGGCTTGCGCACGGCGTCCATGAGACCCTCGATCACGATCTCGTCCTTGTCGTTCTTCAGGGTCGCGAGCGCCCAGACGAGGCGCCACGCGGCGTTGGGGATGATCGTCGCCACCGACGAGTGCGCGTCCTGCTTCGCGCCACGCACGCGCAGCTCGAAGTAGGCGATGCCCTTGAGCCCGAGTGACACCGTCGGTCGCCCAGCGGCATCCTTGTATCCGGCCTCCCAGATGCAGCCGTCGGCCTTCAGTCTGTCGGCGTTCTGCCGTACGAACTCCGCGAGGTGCTCCGAACCGATCTCCTCCTCGCCTTCGTAGAGGACGCGGACCCGCAGCGGCAGCTCGCCGATGGTCGCGCGGTACGCCTCGATCGCCTGGAGGCGCGCCATGAGGTTCCCTTTGTTGTCGGACACACCGCGCGCGAAGAGATGGCCGTCGCGCTCGGTCGGTTCGAACGGCGGCGTCTTCCACTCGTCGAGCGGGTCGGGCGGTTGCACGTCGTAGTGGTCGTAGACGAGAAGCGTCTTCTCTCCGCGACCGGCCTCGCCCACGATCGTCGGCGGACCGCCGTTGGCCCGCAGGCTCTCCGCTTTGACGCCGGCCCGGCGCGTGCGCTCCAGCACGGCGGCCGCGGTCTCGTCGATCGCGGTCTTCTGCGCGGAGACCGTGGGTAGGCGAACCAGGGTCTTCAGCTCCTCGACGTACTCGCGCTCGCGAGCGCGAACGTACGCATCGAAGGCATCGAAGGAGGTCACGCCGGTAGGCTATCCCGCTGTGAAGATGGCCGCTCTGCTCGCGACCGTCGTGCTCGCGGCGTGCGCCACTAGCTCGGTCGATCCACGGGCGACCGCGTCGACGCCGGTCCAGACCGCGCGAGGGTCAGTCGCGACGGGCGCACCATCGACCGACCCGATCGCCCTGTTCGACGCGCACGTGCACTACAGCGCCGACGCGAGGCAGCGATTCACGATCGACGACGTCCTCGCGATCCTGAGAGAAGCGGGCGTGCGCCGGGCGCTGGTGTCGAGCACTCCCGACGACGGAACCCTGGCGCTGTACGAGCGCGCGCCGGAGATCGTCATACCGATCCTCCGGCCCTACCGCGCTCCGGGAGAGATCGGGACGTGGACGCGCGATGGGACCGTCGTCGCGTACCTCAATTCCCGCTATCGGCAAGGAGTGCACAGAGGGATCGGGGAATTCCACCTGAGTCCCGGCGAGGCCGATCTGCCCGTCGTGCGGCAGGTCGTCGCGCTGGCGGTCCGCGAGGATCTCGTGCTGCACGCGCACGCCGACGCACGTGCCGTCGAAGAGCTGCTCCGCATCGACGGACGCGCACGCGTGCTGTGGGCGCACGCGGGTCTCGGCGAAAGCGCGGCGACGGTCGGCGCGCTCATCGACCGCCACCCACGCCTGCTGGTCGAGCTCGCGCTCCGCTCGGACATCGCGCCCGATGGTCGGCTGGAT
>DATEZK010000270.1:0-3111 GCA_035255665.1 Candidatus Limnocylindria bacterium | reverse complement strand
ACCGCGATCGCCTTGCCGGACAGCGAAAGAAGCAGGCTGCCGCCGTCTGAACGAGCGTTCTGGCCTTATTCTCGGGCGTGTGAAGAGCCATCATGACGACGCCGCACTTCTCGCCGAGGTCGAGCCTGCCGTCGCAAAGCTGCTCGATCGGCACATCGGTGTCGCCAAAGAGTGGTTCCCGCACGACTACATCCCGTACAGCCTGGGCCGCGACTACGACAAGGAGCCCTGGACGCCGGACCAGCCGCGGCTGACCGGGGTCGCGCAGACCGCGTTCGAGGTGAACCTCCTCACCGAGGACAACCTTCCCTCGTACCACCGCCTGATCCACAAGATGTTCAGCAAGGGCGACGGCGCGTGGAAGAACTGGATCAACCGCTGGACCGCGGAAGAGGGGCGACACGCGATCGTGATCCGCGACTACCTCATCGTGACGCGGAACATCGATCCGATCGCGCTCGAGCGCGGTCGGATGCAGAACGTCCTGACCGGCTACGACCACGACGTCGACGTCCTGCAGGGCCTCGCCTACACGTCATTCCAGGAGCTGGCAACCCGCGTCTCGCACCAGAACACCGGGCGCTACTCGAACGACCCGGTCGCGGACAGGATCATGACGCGCGTCGCGAGTGACGAGAACCTCCACATGGTGTTCTACCGCGATGCGCTCTCCGCGATGCTCGAGGTCTCGCCATCCGAGGTGGTCAAAGCCATCACCCGCGAGGTGCTGACGTTCGAGATGCCCGGCAGCGGCATCGCTGGCTTCACGCGCAAGGCCGCGCGGATGGCGGACGCGGGGATCTACGACCTGCGCATCCATCACGACGACATCCTCTGGCCGCTGCTGCGTTACTGGAAGATCTTCGACATCAGCGGTCTCGATGACGAGGCCGAGCACGACCGCGAGCGCCTCCGTCGCTTCCTCGACAAGCTCGATGCATCGGCGCGCAAGTACGAGGAGCGGCGCGCCGCGCGCCGCGATCGCGAGAGCAGCGCCGCTAAGTAATCGGCTAGCCTCGCGAGTCCGTGACCTTCTCCGTCGACGACGCACCGAGCTACAGGCGCCTGTTCGCGATCGACGGCTTCCCGCGCCTCGTCGCGAGCATGATGCTCGCCCGCACCGCGGGCCAGATGGTCGCCCTCATCCTGGTCCTGCTCGCGCTGCAGGAGTACGGCTCGGCGGAGCTCGCGGGACTGGTCACGTTCCTGGCTGTCGCTCCCGGGATCGTCGCGAGCCCGATCGCCGGCGCTCTGCTTGACCGGCACGGCCGCACGCGTCTCGTCGTGCTCGATTACTTCATCGCCGCAGCATCGCTGGCGCTGATAGCCGGACTGTCAGCGGGCGACGCACTGCCGGTCCCGGCGTTACTGCTCATCGTCACCGTGTCGTCGCTGACGCAGCCCTTGTCCAACACCGGCGTCCGGACGCTGTTCCCGCTGATCGTGCCAAAGCACATGTGGGAGCGTGCGAACGCGATCGACAGCAACGGCTACATCGTCGCGAGCATCGTCGGGCCGGCGCTCGCCGGCGGCCTCGTCGCCGGTCTCGGCGCGCCGACCGCGCTTGCGGTGACCGCCTCGCTCTTCGCCATCGCCGGCGTCGTCGCCATCGGTCTGCGGGATCCGGCCACCCGCACCGACACGGGCCGGCTGCTCGCGGACGCGTGGCGCGGACTGGTGTACGTCGCGCGCCATCCGACGCTCCGCGCTCTGGCCCTCTCCGTCTCGACCGCGAATCTCGGGTGGGGGATCTTCTTTCTCACACTGCCGGTCCTCGTGCTGCAGGAGTTCGGCGGCGGCCCCGAGTTCGTCGGGCTCCTGTTCGCGCTCCTTGGCCTCTCGGGCTCTGTCGCGGTGCTGCTGATGGGCCGCGTATCGACGCAGGGGCGCGAGCGCCAGCTGCTCGCAGGTTCGATGCTCGGTCACGCTGCTGCCTTTGGCCTGATCCTGCTGTTCCCGAATCCCATCGTCGTCGCCGTGTCCATGTTCCTCCTCGGGATCGTCAGCGGCCCGTTCGACATCGTGCTGTTCACGCTCCGCCAGCGCCGGACCGATCCGGCGTGGCTGGGCCGTGCTTTCGCGGTTTCGATGGCCCTGAACTTCGCGGGATTTCCGATCGGCTCGGCCATCGCGGGCGCTGTCGTTCCGATCTCCATAGCGGCGGCGCTCGCGCTGGCGATCGTCTTCCAGGTGGTCGGCGCTGTGTTCTCGATGGTCACGATCCCGGCGAAGGAGTCGGCGCAAGAGGCGGCCGCTCAGGTGCTGCGCTAACGTGGCGGCGTGATCGCTCGCGCCCCGTTCGGTCGCACCGGGCACGACAGCACGCGGACCTTGTTCGGCGCGGCCGCTCTCGCGAAGGTGTCTCAGGACGTTGCCGACGGCGTGTTCGAGCTGCTCGAGCGGTACGACGTCAATCACATCGACACGGCTGCGAGCTACGGCGACGCGGAGCTGCGTATCGCGCCGCGGCTCGCGGGCGCGGAACGTGACCGCTTCTTCGTCGCGACGAAGACCGGTCAGCGCACGTATCCGGAGGCGCGCGACGAGATCCGGCGCTCGCTGGAGCGCCTCGGCACCAGCCACGTCGATCTGCTGCAGCTGCACAACCTCGTTGACCAGACCGAGTGGGACACCGCGATGGGACCGGACGGCGCCCTGCGCGCGGCAATCGAAGCTCGGGACGCGGGGCTCGTGCGCTTCATCGGCGTGACCGGTCACGGTCTCCGTGCGCCTGCGCAGCACCACCGGAGCCTCGAGCGATTCCCGTTCGACTCGGTGCTGTTCCCCTACAACTACGTACAGCTGCGCGATACCAACTACGCAGCCGACGTGGCCGCGCTCATGAGCGCCTGCGAGGAGCGCGGCGTCGCGATGCAGACGATCAAGGCGATCACGCTCGGGCCGTGGCACGCGGAGCGTCCGGCCACGCCGACGACCTGGTACGAGCCACTCCACGACGAAGGAGACATCGCGCTCGCCGTGCGCTGGGTCCTCGGTGATTCGCGCGTGTTTCTCAACACGGTCGGAGACGTCGGGCTGCTGCCACTGGTGTTCGAGGCGGCGGCGCGAGGTGGGGCTCGACCTTCTGATGCGGAGATGGATGATCTGCTG
>DATEZK010000269.1:0-12285 GCA_035255665.1 Candidatus Limnocylindria bacterium | reverse complement strand
GTGGTGAAGATCCCGCGCTGGCCCTTCGACAAGTTCCCCGGTGCGGACCGGTCGCTCGGCACTCAGATGAAGGCGACCGGCGAGGTCATGGCCATCGACCGCTCGTTCGAGGCGGCGATGCAGAAGGCGCTGCGCTCGCTGGAGGTGAAGGGCCAGGGTCTGCTCTGGGAATCGCCATCGTGGGTCGACATCGCCGAGCCCGGGCCGTTCCTCGATCGATTCCTCTCCAGCGGCGCGACCGACGACCGCCTATGGCGCCTCTTCGCGGCGCTGCGCCGCGGAGCCACGGTCGAGGACGTCCACGAGCGCACGAAGATCGATCGCTGGTTCCTGCGCAAGCTCGCATCGATCGTCCGTTTCGCCGAGGACGAGCTGCAGGGCAAGACGCCGACGCCGTCGCTGCTGCGGCGCGCGAAGCGGCTCGGTTTCGCTGATGCCGACATCGCGACGCTCGCCGGGATGCTGCCCGCCGACGTGCGCCGCCTGCGCGGCCAGTGGGGGATCCGTCCCGTGTACAAGATGGTCGACACGTGCGCCGCGGAGTTCGAAGCGGTGACGCCGTACTTCTACTCGACGTACGAGCAGGAGAACGAAGCCGAGCCGCTCAAAGGTGAGAAGGCGATCATCCTGGGATCCGGCCCGATCCGGATCGGACAGGGCATCGAGTTCGATTGCTGCTGCGTACAGGCCGCGGGCGCACTACGCGACCGTGGCGTCGCCTCGATCATGGTGAACAGCAACCCCGAGACGGTCTCGACCGATTTCGACGAATCCGCACGCCTCTACTTCGATCCGCTCGACGAAGAGTCGATCGCCGCCGTGCTGGAGAACGAAGGAGTCGCCGGCCCCGCTGCTTCCCCCGCGCCGCCCATCCCGGTGTTCGCTCAGTTCGGAGGGCAGACGGCGCTCAATCTTGCGGAGCGCATCGAAGGCATCGGCGGCGTGATCGCCGGCACCTCGGCCGACGCGATCGGTCTCGCCGAGGATCGTCGTCGGTTCCACGAGTTCGCGGATGCGCTCGGCATCCCACAACCGCCGGGCGGCACGGCCGAATCGTTCGTCGAGGCACGCGTCATCGCGAATCGCGTCGACTATCCCGTACTCGTTCGTCCGTCGTACGTGCTCGGGGGTCGTGGGATGGAGATCGCGTATAGCGATGACGATCTCGAGCGCTACTTCCGCTCGGCGCTCGAGGCGGGCACCGGTCGCGTTCTCGTCGACAAATACCTGCGTGGCAAGGAAGTCGAAGTCGACGCGGTGAGCGACGGCACCGACACGCTCGTTGCCGGGATCATGGAGCACATCGAGCGCGCGGGCGTGCACTCCGGCGACAGCTACGCGGTGTATCCCGCGCAGAACCTGCTGCCGAACGAACGCGATCGCATCGTCGAGCTCACGCGGCAGATCGCGGCGGCACTTCCGGTCAAGGGACTGCTCAACATCCAGTTCATCGTCGAAGAGGAGCGGGTGTGGGTCCTCGAGGTGAACCCGCGTTCCAGCCGCACGGTGCCATTTCTCACCAAAGTGACCGGTGTTCCGCTGGTCCGGCTGGCCGTCGCGATCTCGCTCGGCTCCACGCTCGCGGCCGAGGGCTACGCGCGGGAGGACGGACTCTGGCCAGCTGGTGATCTCGTCGCCCTCAAAGCACCGGTGTTCTCGATGGCGAAGCTCCTCGACGTCGACACGTATCTCGGTCCGGAGATGAAGAGCACCGGCGAGGTGATGGGCATCGATCGCACGTTCGCGCCCGCGCTGTGGAAGTCGCTCGTCGCGGCAGGCCTCGCGCCTGCGTCAAGCGGGAGCGTGCTCATCACCGTCGCGGACAAGGACAAGCAGGAGGTCGTCCAGATCGTCGAGGGCTTCCACTGGCTCGGCTACGAGCTTGTCGCGACGAGCGGAACGGCCGCGCTCATCCGATCCCTTGGGATCGACGTGCGCGAGGTCGGCAAGCTCTCCGAGGGCGACGACGAGATCCTCCGCATCGTGCGCTCGGGCCGGTGCGCCGCCGTCGTCAACACACCGACGCTCGGCAAGACCGTCGACCGTGATGGCTTCCTGATCCGGCGCGCGGCCGTCGAGGCGCGCGTGCCCTGCCTCACCTCGCTCGACACGGCGCTCGCGGTCGTGACCGCGCTCCGCGCGAGCGCGGTGACGTTCTCGGTCGCGCCGCTCGCCGAATATCGCGCGCCGGCGGCGTTGGCGGCCGCGGACTGAGCCGAACCGCCGACGCGCCGGCGCACCGCGAGGCGCCGGCGATCTCCACCGCACTCGTCGTCGCGGCCTCGCTGCTGGGTGACACGCTCCTGTACACGGTCCTGCCGGTGACCGCGGCGTCGCTCGGGATCTCCCGGCCGATGGTCGGTGTGATCCTGTCGCTCAACCGCTGGGTGCGTCTCTTTACGAACCCGCTCGCGGCGCGTCTCTACGAGCGATACCCCGCCGGTGCGCTGATCGTCGTGGCGATCGTCCTAAGCGCTGTGACGACCGCGATGTATGCCCTCCCCGCGGCGCTGGCCGTGTTCCTCCTCGGTCGACTGCTCTGGGGCTTCTGCTTCTCCCTGCTGCGTCTCGGATCGTTCCTCGCCACCCTCGAAGATGCGGCGACGCACGCGGGCCGTCGCATCGGAAACACGCGCTCGATCTGGGGCATCGGCTATTTCGCCGGCGCTGCGTTTGCCCCGTTCGCGGTCGAGGGCCTTGGGTGGACCGGCGCGTGCCTCCTCGCCGCGGTACTCACCATCGCCGCCGGGATCTGGCCCGCGTATGTCGCCGCGCCGTGGCGGCGACGCATACGCGTGCCAGAAGAAGGGCATGTGCCCGCGTCGGTGTGGGAGCCGCGGCTGCTCGCATTGTTCGTCACTGCGACAGTGCAACTCGGTCTGTTCGCGGGCATCCTCGGAGTCGCCGGCGGCTTCCGCATCGACGAGCTGTTCCACGACGGCGCGCCGATCCTCGCGACCGTGCTGCCCGCCACCTTTGTGGCCGCCGCGTTCCTCCTCACGCAGCGCGTCGCACAGGTCGTGTGGACGCCATTCGCGGGCCGCTTGAGCGACCGCTCCGCGAACGGAGCGTTCGTCACCTCCACGACCATCGCGCTCACGTCGGTCGCCGTCCTCGCGCTCATGCCCCTCGATCCGCTCGCGTTCGTCGCGATCGGTGGCGTGGCGTTTGTCAACGGCCTGACATCCACGATCGCCGTCGAGCTGGTCATAGCGCGACGCTCGCGTGACGACGATCGGCCGCGCATCCTCGCGGCGCTCCACACCTGGCAGGACGCTGGCGCGGCCGGGGGCGCGCTGCTCGGCGGCGTGCTCGCGGTCGTCGGCGCGGCGCCGGCGCTGCTGGTCGGCGCCGCCCTGCTCGGCCTCACACTTCCGCTGTGGTGGGCGGCAACGCGGGGATGAAGGGATCGTTCATGAGCGCGGACGAGTACGGCCGCACGCTCGCCGGGATGTCGCTCAACCTGATCGTCCGCGACGTTGCGCGGAGCGTTCCCTTCTATGTCGACGTCCTCGGCTTCCGCGTGCTCCATCAGACGGCGGACTACGCGGCGCTCGAGCGCGACGGCGCGACGATCCAGCTGCACACCGATCGCACCTACGCGCGACAGCCGTGGGGCTCGCGCCTCGCGGGCGCGGAGAAGCGCGGCTTCGGCGTCGAGATCCGTCTGCTCGGCGTCGATCCGGACGAGGCCGAGCGCCGCGCCCGCGCCGCGGGCCACTCCGTGCTCGCCCCAGCGAAGGACTGGCCGCCGCACGGCTGGCGCGACTGTCTCATCGAAGACCCGGACGGGTACACGTTCTCCGTGGGCGTGCCGCTCCGCACTTAGCATTCGCGCCCTGTGACCGGACCACTTGCACTCGATCAGCCCGAGCTCGTTCGGCGTCTGCGCGACGTGCTGATAGCGGCGTCGTACACCGCCGAGAAGATCGGGGACGCACTCGGTTCCGGCGACGAGATCGTCTCTCGCGCGGCCGACATTCCGGTGCACCTGCGGCAGCTCCAGACGCACGGCGCGTTCGGCGCGCTCGTGCGGCTGTTCATCCTCGATCTCGACGTGCCGGTCACCGAGCTAGCGCCTGCGATCGCGCCGCTGACGGTCGACGATCTCGAGCGCATTCGCGTCGTCGAGCGCCGTAACGGCGACGCGCGTCCGCTCGTGCGTATCGTGCCGCACGATCAGCTGCTGATCACGTCCGACGTGCGGCTACGCGCCGGCGAGCCCGCCCCGGCCGACCATGTTCCCGGCGTGCACCGCCCGTCCGTGACTCTGGCGCACCTCACAGTACGAAGGTCGGTGCGCTCGTTCCTCGATCTCGGCACCGGCAACGGTATCGAGGCGCTGCTGGCATCAAAGCACGCCGAGCGCGTGCTCGCCACGGACGTCAGCCCGCGTGCCGTCAATATCGCCGCCTTCAACGCCCAGCTGAATCTCGCGCCGAACCTCGAGTGCCGTGCCGGCAGCTGGTTCGATCCGATCGGCGACGAGCGATTCGACGCCATCGCCTGCAACCCGCCGTACGTGATATCGCCCGCCAGCGAGTACATCTACCGGGATAGCGGCCTGAAGGGCGACAGTGTCTCGGAGCAGGTCGTCCGGTCTATCCCGCCGCATCTCGAGGACGGCGGCTTCGCGACGATCGCGATCAGCTGGATCGCGGACCCCGAGGGCGACCCCGCGGAGGCCGTCCGGCGCTGGCTCCAGGGGAGCGGCTGCGACGCCTGGCTGCTCCATTACCGCACCGACAATCCGCTCGAGACCGCCGCCGTCTGGAACCAGAGCGAATCCGGCGACGCGGCCCGGTACGCCGGGCTCATCGACACGTGGCTGGCGTACTACCGCGAGCTCGGCATCCGCGGTATCGCCTACGGTTCCCTGATCTTGCGCCGCCGCCAGGGGGCGAACTGGTTTCGCATCGACCCCCTGCCGCCGGGGCGCCTCAAGCCCGCGAGCGACCACATCCTTCGCGTCTTCGCGGCGCACGATCTGCTCGCCGGCGCAGCGGACGGCGAGCGGCTCCTTGACGAACGGATCCGCGTCGTACCGAAGGCGACGGTCGAGCAGCGCGTGCGTTTCCACGAAGGCGAGCCGCGGTCGGAAGGCATGACGTTGACGCTCGATGAGGGCGTCGGTTACCAGGCCGGTGTGGACCCGCAGGTCTTCTATCTGCTGACGCAGCTCGACGGGCGTCGAACGCTGCGCGGCGCGTTCGAAGAAGGCGCCAAACACGAAGGCGTGGCCGATCCCGAGGTATACGCACGCGCGGGGCTACCGGTCGTGCGACGCATGTTCGAGCTCGGCTTTCTCGAGCGGGTCGTGCAGTCGGACTGAACGCGTTTCGACCGATCCCCTTCTGTTATCCGGATGACTTGACTCTGTGTCGCACTGCCGTAGCGTCCTGCCGCGAGGAGGGGAAGGGATGAATTCATCTATCCCGGCAAATGGCAGACGTAGCGTTCTGAAGCGCGGCTTCTTCGCAGCGGCGGCCGCGGCGGCAGCCGCGCTCGCGATCAGACCCGGCGAGCAGCGTCCAGCGCTGGCGACGGTGCCGATCGGCGACGCGAAGACGATCCAGCTCTTCGGCCGCGGTTGGCATGCGGACACCAGCAAGGTCCCGAGCAAGGGCGACTCGTATTCCGTCTACGGCGAGCTTCTCACCTCGCCCGACGGCGACAAGTGCGGCGAGTTCTACGCGGCCTGTCTCGCGATCGATTCACCGTTCCAGGTCACCGGTGAGGGCATCGGCAGCCTGGAGATCCACACGCTCGTTCTCGCGGGAGGATCCATCGTCGCGATGGGCGCGGGTGGCGGCGTGGAGCGCAGCTTTGCGATCGTCGGTGGGACCGGCAAATACACCGGTGCTCGTGGCAGCTACATAGCGAACCAAGACACGTACGGCCTGGGCGGTCGCGGCAGCGCCGCGCTCAAGCTCAGGCTGCTTGAGTAGGGAGAGGGCCAATGGCAGTCGACTATTTCCTGAAGCTTGATGGGATCAAGGGCGAAAGCACCGACTCGAAGCACAAGGACGAGATCGAGATCATGTCCTGGAGCTGGGGTGAGACCCAGACCGGCACGGTCGGGGGCGGTGGTGGCGGTGGCGCCGGAAAAGTTCAGATGCAGGACTTCCACTTCACGGCGCTGATGACCAAGGCATCACCTGTCTTGTTCCTCAAGTGCGCGAATGGATCGCACATCAAGACGGGGACTTTGACCGGAACGAGGGCGGGCAAGGGCGAGCAAGAGTTCCTCAAGTTCGTCTTGGAGGATGTCCTGATCTCCTCGTACCAGACCGGTGGTGCAGCGGCGAGTGACGCTCTGCCGACGGACCAGTTCAGCCTCAACTTCGCCAAGATCGAATTCAGCTACGCCGTCCAGAAGGCCAACGGCGAGATCGGCGCGTGGGTCACCGAGGGTTGGGACCTGCGGGCGAACAAGGAGGGCTAGACACCCCGGCGTCCGATGATGCGCATATATGGGTAACGGGAACGGGGCGCTTCGGCGCCCCGTTCCGTCTGCGAGACTCTGCAGCGTGTTGCTCGAGGAAGGCCGCGTCATATCGCAAGCTCCGGTCGGCGATCTGGGGACGCTCCTATCGGTCCGTTCGCCGGAGATCGCGGCGCAGGCGCATGCCGGACAGTTCGTGCATGTCCGCCCCGGAGTCGGGTGGGATCCGCTGCTGCGCCGGCCCTATTCGTTCTGCGGCATCGATCGCCGCGCCGGAGAGATCGAGCTGATCGTGAAGCCGCTGGGCACCGGGGGAGAGTGGATCGCGGAACGCCGCCCGGGCGACGCGCTCGACCTGCTGGGGCCGCTCGGCACGTCCTTCGTCGTACGCCGCGACACGCGGAACCTGCTCTTGGTCGCCGGCGGAACGGGCATCGCACCCATGAGGGTGATCGCCGAGCAGGAGGCCCCGCGACGTAACGTGACGCTCGTGATGGGTGGCCGTTCGGTCGCGTACCTCTGGCCGTCGGATCGGTTGCCGGCGGGCGTCGAGTACGTCACGACGACGGACGACGGCAGCTTCGGCACGCGTGGCCGCGTTACCGACGTGCTGCCGGCGCTGCTCCCGTGGGCCGATCAGCTCCTCGCATGCGGGCCGTGGCCCATGCTCGCCGCGCTCGGCCGTCTGCGCGACGCCGCCGATCGCGCCGCCGCGACGTACCCCGGCCGTCGCACGCTCCTCGAGGCGCAGATCGCGGTCGAGCAGCACATGGGGTGCGCCATGGGCGTCTGCCGCGCATGCGTCGTCGTCACATCCGAGGGCAACGCGCGCGTCTGCCGCGAGGGACCGGTGTTCGCGCTCGGCGACATCGCGTTCGAGGCCGGCGAGCCGGCGACCGTGGGAGTCCACTAGTGCCGTGGCGGCGGCCGAAGAAGCAGGTCGAGCGGCCTATCGACGTGCGCCGTTCGCTTGAAGAATCGCTCGAGACCGCGTCGGAAGGCGAGGAGGAAGAGGATCTCGTTGAGCTGGCGGATCTCGACGGTGCCTCCATCACAGAAGCCGCGACCGGTGACGCCGACGCCGAGCGGATGCCCACCGAAATCGCGGACAAGCTGCGCGAGACGCTCGCCGGCGCGGTGATCACCGAAGTGCGTGCCGTCCCGCACGCGCCACCGGAGACGCTGCCGGAGCACGGGATCGATCTATCGGTGGAGGCCGCGCGCGGTCTGTGGCTCAAGAACCCCGTCCTCACGGCGTCGGGAACGTTCGGGCAGGGCATCGAGTACGCGGAGCTCATCGACGTCACGCGGCTGGGCGCGATCGTCAACAAGGGCACCACGCCCCGAGCCCGCCCCGGGAATCCCCAGTACCGCATCGCGGAGACCCCGGCGGGAATCCTCAACTCGATCGGCCTCGAGAACCCTGGCGCGGAGGAGGTCGCCCGCAAGTACGGCAAGCTCTGGGCGAAGCTCGGCGTCCCGGTGATCGTCAACGTCGCCGGGTACAGCGTCCAGGACTACGTCTTCGTCGTCGAGGTCCTCGATGGAACACCGGGCGTGATCGCCTTCGAGCTCAACGTGTCGTGCCCGAACGTGGAGGGTGGGATGCTCTTCGGTTCCGATCCGACACTCGCTGCTGAGGTGACACGCGCGGTGAGGGACGCGACCGACAAGCCGGTCATCGTGAAGCTCACGCCCAATGCGAACGACGTGGTCGCGGTGGCGCGCGCGTGCGAGGAGGCTGGAGCGGATGGGCTCACGACGATCAACACCGTCCTCGGCATGCGGATCGATGTCGCGAAGAAGCGGCCGATGCTGGGCAGCGCCAGCGGCGGCCTATCGGGGCCGGCGATCCGACCCATCGCGGTGCACCTCACGTATCAGGTGGCCCAGGCCGTCAGGGTCCCGATCATCGGCGCCGGTGGCGTCACGAACGCGAGCGATGCACTCGAGTTCCTGATGGCGGGCGCTTCGGCCGTGCAGGTCGGGACCGCGACGTTCGCCGATCCGATCGCCCCGCTCAGCGTGATCGAAGGCCTCGCTGCATACGTGCGCGCGCAGGGCCTCGCGTCGATCCGCGACATCGTCGGCGTGGCGCTGCCACGAGCCGAATGAGCAAGCTGCCGGATCCCTTCGCCTTCGGACCGCTCGCGCTCCTCGAGAAGAGCTCGCGCGAACGTCTGAAGAAGCAGGCATCGAAACGCCAACTCGAGGTCGGCGAGATGCTGATCGACGAGCGGCATCCGCTCGACGAGGCGTACGTGATCGTCGACGGCACGATGCGCGTGGTCGGCACGGTCGAGCTCCGGACCCTGGCCATCGTCAGCGCGCCTTCGCTGGTGGGCGAGCTTGTGTTCTTCGACGAAAAGGAAATGGCCGCGACGGTGGTCGCCGATACGCCCTGCACGGCGTTCGTGCTGCCGGGCAAGGACCTGCGGCGCCTGATGGACGAGCAGCAGATCTTCGCCGTCGCGATGCGCGAGCGCACGGATATGTGGCTCGCGGACGTCTTCCTGAAGCGACAGAGCCCGCTGCGGGACCTCCCGTCCGACATCGTCGCGTCGCTCGCGTCGCAGCTACGACCGCGGATGCTCGCCAAGGACCAGCTCGTCGAGGGCAGCGACGACGACTGGTATCTGGTGCGGCGCGGCGCGCTCGAACCGGTTGATGGCGGTGAGCGGACCGAGCCGGGCGACTTCATCCAGCGCCAGCGCGGCGTGGGGTACGCGGCTGTCGGCGAGACGTGGCTCTACGAGCTGCGGCTGAGTGACGTCGCGCGCGAGATCGTGCGGTACCAAACGCGACTGCGCGAGATCAAGGAGACGATCGGCGATCAGACCCGAGTGAAGCTGAGCCCGAACCTCACGATCGTGCACGACTCCCGTCTGGGCGGCGCGCTCGTGCGCGACCGGCACAACCGCGCGGTCGTCTCCGAGAGCGTTGCCGCGCTCCTTCCCGCGATCGACGGTCGCACCGAGGTCACGCGACTCACCGAGCTCACCGGTCTCGCTCGCGGTCCTGTGATCGAGGCGCTCGCGGTGCTCATCGCGTCGGGGCTCGCGAACGACGAGTCCCGCTGGCCCGACTTCCGTCCCGACTAGACTCGGCGCCGTGCAAACGAAAGTCGCGCGCCGGCAGGCCTCGGAAGACTGGCGCGCGTCGATCATCCAGCGCCTCGCTGCCGTACACGCGCTATGGCAGCAGGGCGTCGCCGATCTCACGAACGAGCAGGTGAATCACTTCGAGCGTCCGGGCGTCCTGCCGATCGCGTTCACGCTCATGCACTTCGTCGTCGGCGAGGATCGCAACGCGGCGAAGTATCTCGGCGCCGGCGCGCTGCTCTGGGACGAGCAGGCGTGGGCGACGCGCGTGGGGCTCGTGGGCGAGCCGCCGATGCGCGGCACGCCGATGGCCGACGCAGAGCGGATCCGGCTCGGCGACATCGACGCTTGGCGTCTCTACCAGACCGCCGTGTTCGCGCGGACCGAAAGCGCGCTCGAGTCCCTGCCGCTGGGCCGCTTCGCGGAGAAGGCGATGGACCGACCACCCGCCGCTGCGCTGAAGGGCGCGTTCATCGCGCTCCTGGTGCCCGAAGGGGAGATCCGGGTCAGCGATGTCTGCGAGGCGTACCTGTTCCAGCACGCGGTCCGCCACCTCGGAGAGCTCGAGCATGCGCGGGCGCTCGTGGGGCTCGGCGGCCTGTCCTAGCGGCGCAGCACCAAACCGATCTTCCCGAAGGTCTGTCGCGGCTCTGCGAACACCCGCACGTCACCCTTGCCCTCGGCCACGACGTCGGGCGTGTGGTTCTCCGCCGCGAACTCGATCTCACACAGGGAGGGGAAGTCCGCGAGCAGCGTCGTCGCCATGACGTGGACGAGCTGTTGGATCGAGCGGCTGTTCAGGTCATTGAAGGTGCGCTCGATCGTTCGTCGCACGTCCTCGGCCGGAACGTGACCCTTTCCCTCGGTCACGTCACGGACGTCGCCGTATCGCCAATGCACGTCCATGCGGATCGTGAGCGGACGATCCGTGAGCTCCGGCAGACTCGTGTATCGATCACGGGCGAATTGCTCGAAGGAGCTCCCGGTCGTCTTCAGTAGTCGCATGCCCTCCAGCCCACTTCGTACGTCGCTGACGGTGATCACATCCGTCGAACGTTCGAAGTCGGCATGGGACATCACGACGTCGCTGCGCGTCATCCGGAACACGACATCGCTGTCGCCCTCGGCCGGGTCCACCGGGACCTCCTGGGCCGTGACGCGGATGCGCTCCATCTGCGGGTACGTGTCGAGGAGCCGACGGCCCAGATACATGACGTACGACTCGAGGGAGCGTCCGTCGAAGTCCGCGGCGGTGGCGTACACGAAGTTCTTCATCGTGTCCGTCGCGACGACCTCGCGGTTGTCGCCCTCGGTGTACGCCGCGGCGAAACGCTCCCCGAACACGTCGATCGTCACCGAGGCCGCGAACGGCGGTGCGGAGCGTTTTGCGAGCCGGAAGAACACGACGCGCGTCTTTCCGTACTGGATCTCCATCGGCGTCATCGCGGTCGCTCCAACCGATCCAGCGAGATCGCGAGGAACTCGTCGACACCGGTCTTCAGCTCGGCGTCCCGCGCATTCGCGAGACGCGCGCGCAGGACGGGAACGATCTCCTCTTTGGTGCGTCCGGCGACGAACACGACGAACCGGAAACCGAACTTCCTCTCATACGCGTCGTTCAGCCCAGCCAGATCGCGCAGCGTCGCGGCGTCGGCGGGGTCGCCCTGCTCGCGCCGCGAATGGAGCGAGAGAGACGCGGAGTCCGCGCCGATGCGTGGATGAGCATCGAGCACCGCGATCCGCTGTTCTTCGCTCATCGCCTCGATCGCTGTTCGGGCCTTCGCGATGATCGCCCGCGGCGTGTCCTGACCCGCGTGGCGCAATGCGGCGGCGAGCCCCGGCGCGCGCTCGAAGATCGCGGCGAGCCGTCCGGTGATCTCATCGGATGGCACCTAGCTACCGAGGTACGACACGACGCCGTAGCGCGACACGAGGAGCGGGATGTGCTGGTGACCGCTGACCAGGCGCACCTCCAGCGCCACGCTTCCGAAGAAGGTGTCGAGCTCGCGTGAGCGGAAGTACGCGCCGACGTCGAACACCAGGCGGTACGTCCCTGGCTCGTGTTCCTCGCCAAGCTTGGCCACCCGGCCGTCCTTTCCCGTCGTGCCCTTCGCGGCGAGCGTGCCGTCCTGATAAAGCGCGATCTCGACGCCGACAGCGGGAACGCCATTGGTCGTGTCGAGCACGTGTGTGGACAGCGTCGCGCGTGTCATCGGGCGCGTATCGTACGCCCGCGATGGCCACACTTCGCATCACCGCCGGGCCGTACACCTTCAAAGCGCGCTGGGAAGAGAAGGACGCGCCGAAGACCGTGGCCGCGGTCCGTCGGATGCTCCCGCTGCGCAGCAAGCTCGTGCACGTTCGCTGGAGTGGCGAGTCGACCTGGGTCCCGATGGGGGAGAAGCGCCTCGGCGTCGACTTCGAGAATCACACCAGTCACCCGGCGCCAGGCGAGATCCTGATCTACCCCGGAGGCATCTCCGAGATGGAGATCCTCTTTCCGTACGGCTCGTGCCTCTTCGCCAGCAAGGTCGGCCAGCTCGCGGGCAATCACTTCGCGACGGTGATCGAAGGCAACGAGCATCTGGCCGAGATCGGCCGCCTCACGCTCTGGGAGGGCGCGCAGGACTTCGTCGTAGAAGAGGTCTAAGACGGCCACCGCCGATCTCGCGATCCGCGGTGGGCGCGTCGTCACCGAGGACGGCGTCCGCGAAGCCGACGTCCTGATCGCGGGTGGGG
>DATEZK010000268.1:0-9852 GCA_035255665.1 Candidatus Limnocylindria bacterium | reverse complement strand
AACGATGTTCGCCTCCGGAGCGATTCCCACGAACTCGCCGTCGGAGCGCGCGCCATCGCCGGCAATGATCCCCGCGACGTGCGTGCCGTGCCCGCCGGGATCCCTCGTGACACGCTCGTCCGCAAAGTTGACCGACGCGAGGATGCGGTTGCCAAGATCGGGATCCGGGGCGACACCCGAATCGAGGACCGCGACCGTGACACCTCTCCCTGTTGTCCCCTGCGACCTGACCTGGTCCGCGTTCACCACCGCCGGGTAGACCGAGGAGCTCTGACTCTGGGACGTCGCCGGCTGACCTTGCGGCGAGACCTCTGGTGAGGGCGTCGGCGCTGTCGTGGGCGTTGCGGTCGGCTCTGGCGTCGGTGTCGCGGTCGGCTCGGGCGTGGGCGTTGCGGTCGGCTCTGGCGTCGGTGTCGCGGTCGGCTCGGGCGTCGGGGTCGCAGTCGGCTCTGGCGTCGGTGTTGCGGTCGGCTCGGGCGTCGGGGTCGCAGTCGGCTCTGGCGTCGGCGCGGGCGTTGCGGTCGGCGCCGGCGTCGGCGTCGCAGTCGGCTCCGGCGTCGGCGTCGGGGTCGGATCGGGCGTTGGACTCGCGGTAGGCGCGGACGTAGGGGTCGGGGTGGCCGTGGGAGTGATCGTCGGTAGCGGTGGCAACGTCGGCGTCGGGACCGGAGGGATCTCCGCCGGAGCCGCCCGTGGCGCCTCCGCTGCACCAGCCAGCGGGCCAACGGTCGCATCGTGGTGGATATACGCGACCGCGGGCACGAGGCTCAGCGCATTGATGCCATTCGCATCAGCGAATCCCGCCGCACTGCCGATGATTCCAAGCGCTCCGACCGGAATGCCGTACTGGCCGAGCAGATCCAGCGCTTGGTTCGCGCGATCGACGTTCGGCGCGGGAACGAATGGTGCGGTCGGGTGATGCATCTCCACGATGACCGGCAGAACGGCGAGCGGATCGGCCTGCATGCGCGTCCGGAGGGCTGGGTCGATCTTCTCGTCCGGAAGGACCTCAGCGAATGCCTGAGACGCCGGGCCGGCAAACGACTGCGCGAGAACAAGGAGCGTGCAGATGATCGCGGCGAGCCGTCGGCCGCTCATGCGCCGCCCGTCAGAGCGCGTTCGCTGCCGCGCTCGAGGCGCAGCGGCATGCTGAAGCAGAACGTGCTGCCCTGGCCATGGCCCGCCGACTCCGCCCACATGCGGCCGCCGTGCGCGGCGATCAGGCCGTTGCTCAGGTAAAGGCCGAGCCCCGCGCCCCTCACGGTCCGGGCGGACCTGGCGCGGTAACCCCTGCCGAACAGCTGCGCCAGCTCACTTCCGTCGAGACCGATGCCCTCGTCACTGACGCGCACCGTTGTGGTGGTCTCATCCGACGTCACCGACACCGTGACCGTCGAGTGCTCCGGCGAGTACTTCATGGCGTTGCTCATCAGATTCGTGACGACCTGCTGGATCCGGCGCTCGTCCCACTCGCCGATCACGGTCTCCTCGGCGCACACCTTCAACTCGTGTCGCGCCGTCGGCCGCATCCCGTCCGCCACCTCACGCACGAGAACGCTCAGGTCCATCGGCCACCGCGAGATCGACAGCACCCCCGCCTCGAGGCAGCGAATGTCGAACAGCGCGGTAAGAAGCTCTGCGAGACGGTCCGCGTGCTTCACGATCAGGGACGCGGCCGACTTGAACGCACCGCGGTCCCGTTCCCCGGAAGCCATTCGCCGCTGCAGCAGCTCGGCATGCCCCCTGATCACCGTGATAGGTGTGTGCATGTCGTGCCACGCCATGGCGAAGATGTCTTCCCGCAGCCGTTCGAGGTCGCGCTGGGCCGTGATGTCTCGGAAGACGATGACTCCGCCGTCCAGCTCTGCACTGGGCGAGCGGAGAATGGATGCCCCTAGGCCGAAAACGCGCCGCTCGCCGGAGGCGATCTCGATGTCCGTTTGATCGACGCTCGTCCCCGAGCGGATCGCGTCGATGACAGGGAGCAGCGCGGTGGCGATCTCGCGAGCCGTATCCGGCCACTGCTCGAGGCTTTGCGCCTCGAGCGGTTGACCCATGACCAGGCTCGCGCCATCAACGCACAGGAGCTCTCGGGCCGCGTGGTTGAGCCGAACGATCGCACCGCGCGCGTCCACGATGACAAGCGCGTCGTTCATCCCGGCCAAGACCGCCTCGAGCTCTAACGCGTGCCGTTCGTGCTCGACCGCCATCTGCGCCGTCGCGCGAAGGCGCTTGATCGTGGCGCCCGCCTGCGCCGCGATGGCGCACAGACTGAACAGATCTTCGTCGTCGTACGCCTCGGGCCGATAGCTCTGAGCAGACAACACGCCGATCACGCGGTCACCGGACAGGATCGGCACGACGACGCCCGATCGGGGCGAGACGAGCTCGCCCGACTCGGTGCCGTAGAGAAGGCGGATCGGCGGCGCCTCGCTGGACCATTGGACGATGCGCGGTGTTCCCATGCGGATGACCTCGCTCGTGAACCCCTTCCCGAGCGGGAACGAGCCGCCCTCATGCTCCTCGCCGCGGTCTATCTGACGGACGACGTGCACGGTCTGGCTGACGTCGTCGTACATAGCGAAGAGGAAGACCGTGGCGTCCATCACGCGCGCCGTCTCGTCGTACAGCGCGCGGAAGAGCTCTACAAGGTCGCGCGCATCCGAAGCGATCGCTCCAAGTCGACTCGCGAGCTCGAGTCGCGCACGGAGCTGTTCATCATTGGCGGTCGTCGTCTGCAGCATGTCCCCCACAGCCACCAGCTAACGCGTCACCGTTTCGACAGCAAGGAGCGTACCGTCGTTACATTGAGGTCGGTCGCTCGGTCAGTGGGTCGGCTGCCTAGAGCGAGCCGATCGCCAGCAGGAGACCGTCCTTTTTCATCGCGGGACTGGTGACGATGAAGAGCACGACACCGCTGACCGGCGCCTTCACCGTTGCGAGCGGCTCACCGACGAGATCGACGAGCTCGCCGACGACATCACCGGCCGTCACGTGCTGGTCGACGCGCACGCGCGAACGGAAGATGCCTTCCTCCGGGGAGCGGAGCCAATCGAAGCTGTTCACCACGCGCGGTGGCGCCACCGGTTCGGGCGCGCCGTCGAGCGCGCCGATCGCCCGGAGGATGTTCGTCACGCCGCGGACGTGACGCACGACGTCTTCTTCGATCAGCAGCCCGCGTCCGCCCGACTCGGCCAGCACGGAGGCGACGCCGTTGAGCGCGGCGAGCGCGTACAGGGAGCCAGGGCGCTCCCCCGTCGGCGCGCTCTTCACCGCCCAACGCGCTCCGTATGCGTCAGCCATCCGGCGGATGCGCTCGTCGAGCGCGGCCTCGCCGGTCTCGCGGTAGATCACGAACGGTGTCAGGTCTTCGATGAGGTCGCCGGCGTGCAGATCGATCGCGTACTCGCAGCGCGTCACGATCTCCGTCAGCAACCGATGCGCGAAGCGCTCCCCCCACTTGCCCTTCGGGTCGCCGGGGAACAGGCGATTCAGGTTGTCGCCGTCCTCGGGGTTCACGTAGACGCTGCGCTCGTAGAAACCGGGACGGTTGAGGAGCGGGATCACGATCAAGATCCCGCGCACCTCCGTCGGATCGGTGTCGCGTCCGAGGCGGATCGCCGCCTCGATCCCGGTGTACTCCGCGGCATGGATCCCGGCCGTGATGAGCACGGTCGGTCCGGACACCCTGCCTGTGATCGCGAAGAACGGCCACTGGTACTTCGCGAGGCCGTCGTCGCCGGCGAACGTGAAGTGGCCGGCGACGCGCTCGCCAGCGGCCGGGACCCGGATCGGACCGAGCGCGCTCCCCTGGGTCTGCACGAGGGCGCAAGTCTGTCAGAAGAGCGGGCTGGTGATGCGTAGCATGGTTCGGAGTCGTCATCGCTAAGGAGGACATATGCCGCCCAAGAAGCCGAGCCCATCACGCAGTGGTCGTGGGACGAACCCGCCCGGTGGCGGCTATGGCCGCGGCGGTAAGAAACGTAATCCGCTCAAGACGAAGCCCGGGCGGAAGAAGTAAGCCGACCGCCGCAGCCAGACGCGCAGACGCGCTAAACGGGGATCTTGAGCTCCAGGCCGGGATGGATCAGGTCCGGGTTCTTGCCGACTGCGTCCTTGTTCGCGGCGTAGAGCTCGGGCCAGCGCTTCGCGTCGCCCATCTCGGACTCCGCGATCGCCGAGAGTGAGTCGCCCGCCTTCACCGTGTACGTCCTCATGCCCGTCATGCCCGTCGCGTCCTGTCCGCCGCGCTCGCCGCGGCGCTGCTCCATGACGCGCTCCGTCTCGGTCTGCTCTGCTGTCACCGGCTGGTCTGTTGTGGAACCACCCTCGCTACGTGGCATGTGACACCTCTTTCATCCATCTCCACCCCGCATACCGCGGGCCACGACGATTAGAGGCGCAAAGGCGGGTAATAGTTCTCCACGCCCTGGCGTTTGACCTCGTCGACCCAGGTCGTGCCATATACGGCCTCGCGATCGGCCCCGGCGAGGCTCCAGGCATCACGGCGGTAGGTCCAGTTGGTGGGCTGGAGCCGATGCGCCTCTCGAAAGTGTTCGATTGCCGCCGCCTGTGCGCCGCGACCGTACAGTGCCTGGCCGAGCGCGAAGTGGGCGGCAGCCGTCGCCTCGTCGATCGGACGGGGTCGACTGCGACGGATCACCTCGTCGGACGACAGCGCATATCGGCTCTCGCTGCCACGTCGGACCCAGTCGCGGAGCGCGGCGACATAGCGCTCCGCTTCGACGTGCAGTGCCTTGACCAGCTCGATGCGCTCACGCTCCGCGGGCGACGCATCCGCAGGCACGGCGCGGTCGAGGAACGCGGGACGACGCGGATGTGCCGGCTCCGGCGGGCGCACGATCATCCCCTCCTCATCGATCCAGATCCCGCTCGGCACGTTCACGATGCCAAATAAGGCATCGACGAGATGTGCCGCATCGATGAGCGAGGGGTGCTCGGCCGCCGCTTTCACGATCCACGGACCTGCGGTCTCGCTGCCGCGCGCGTCGAGCGCGACGGTGACGATCTCGAGACCCTGCGCTCTTAGCTCGGTCCGGAGTTCCTGCCACACGGGCAGGTCAAGACGGCAGCCTCACCACGATGCCCAGGCGACGAGCAGCACCTTCGTGCCGCGCAGTGACGACAGGCGGAACGATCCGCCGCGGAAGTCGGGCAGCTCCAGGTCTGGCGCGATCGCGCTGCGGAGTGCGCGACCGCCGGCTTCCGCGCCGAGCGCCCACAGGCCGTGGACCGCGTCCTGAACGAGCGGCATCGCGAGAGCCTCTGCCGCAGCAGGGAGCTCGACGGTGGCCGCGTCGGTCGCACGGAACGGTATGCAGCGCTCGGCACGGCATAGGCCTTCAGGCTTCGCGAGCCACCCGGTGACGCGTTCGAACTCCGCGACCGGAACGCTCGGGTTTGTGAAGATCACTACGCGTTACGGTAACTCGGTGAGGCTGTTCATCGTCGCTCTGTTCGTCGCGAGCGCGTGCGCACCAGTGACGCTCGTGACACCGACGCCAACGCCGACCATCACGGCGGCGCCGACGCTGTCGACCTCGCCGACGCCATCTCTATCACCATCACCAACGCCGTCGCCCACCGTCGGTGTCTTGCCACTTTTCGACGCGCACCTTCACTACAGCAGAGCGGCATGGTCTCCCTATCCGCCCGAGACGATCGCGAGGCTTCTCGACTCGGTCGGCGTTCGCTCCGGACTCGTATCGAGCGCACCCGACGAAGGCACGTTCAGGCTGCGCGCGGTCCTGGGCGATCGCGTCATCCCGGTGCTCGGCGCGTACCGAAACGCGGGTGACGTGTTCTCGTGGGCCCGCGATCCGTCGATCGTCCCGTACGTGGAGTCGGCGTACCGCGCCGGTGTGCATCGCGGCCTGGGCGAGTTCCACCTGCTCGCGGGGCAGCTCGGCCTTCCGACGGTTCGGGGCATCCTCGCGCTCGCGCAACGAGAAAGGCTGTTCCTGCAGCCGCATGCCGATACACGCGCGCTTGCCGAACTGCTGAATTACATGCCCGATGCGACTGTGCTGTGGGCTCACGCTGGTGTGGACGCGACGCCAGAGCAGATCGGTGCACTGCTCGACCGATGGCCGAAGCTATCCGTCGAGCTCTCGCTGCGCGTCGATGTCGCGCCGAACGGCACGCTCGATCCGAAGTGGCGCGACCTCCTCATGCGACACAGCGGCCGCTTCATGATCGGCACCGACACCTGGACCGTGGGCGGCACCTTCACCGGGAACGAGCGCTGGGAGACGTATGCGGAGATCGTGCGCGGGATCCGCGCCTGGCTCGCGCAGCTCCCCGCCGACGTTGCCGAGGCGATCGCGTACGGCAACGCGGAGCGGTTCGTCGCGCAGCTTCCGCGCTAGACGTACCGCGAGAGCAGAAGCCCGACCGCGAGCGCGACAACGGCGAGCCACAGGATGCGCAGCGCGCCCTCGGGCGCCGCGATGAGTCCCTCGGCGTCCAGCGTCTCGCGCGAACCATCGCGGTAGCGCACCTCGCCCGCGACCGACGCGCTGCGCCGTCGCACCGCGCGCACCCGTGTCGAGAGGATCCGTTGCGCGAGGCTGAGCAGTGCCGCAGCCGCCGCGACCGCAACAGCCGGAAGCGGCGGGGCGCCGGTCGCGTATGCGGCCGTGAGCACTGGGAACGCTCCCCACGCGAGCGCGAAGCCAAGGTCTGAGTGCACCAGCGGAGCCTCGAACGCATAGAGAAGAACGAGCGCGACGCCCGCTGCGACGAAGAGGCCGAACGCCGGTCCGAGGATCGTCATCGCCGCGAGGCCCAGCGCTGCCGCTCCGGCCAATCCGAGCGCTCCGAGGGCGATGAGCACGCGCGCCGGGATGCGCGTTCCGAGCGGGCGGCCCTGAAGCTCATCGAACGAGTGCGCCGCGACGCCGACGCCGAGCCCGAACGCGAGCAATGCCCCGGCGACGATGCGCGGATCGGGCGCAGGCGAGAGCGCCGCGCCGAGCAGCACGTACGACAGGTGCCACGCGGTGTAGGGCGGATGGAGCAGCGTCCAGTAATCGCGCCAGCCGCCGGGCCGCAGTGCGTAGAACGCGGAGCCGAGCCGCGCATCACTCGCGGCAGGCGCATCGCGCTTCGTTCCGCTCATGACGATCCCACCGCCGAGGCTCATATGCCGCGAACGCACGTCGGCCAGGCCAGCCTCGCGCCAGTAACGCTCAATAGCGCGCTGCGGGTGCGCGCGATAGAAACGCTCGATGCTCGGTCCGAGGAACGCATTCACGTCACGCCATTTCCGCGAGAAGAGACGGCCGCCAAGCGGCATCACCACGCGCGTGTACAGCCGCCATAGCGCGAACGCGAGCGGCGACCCGGGAACGCCGAACTCGAGCGCCGCGAGGCGGCCACCCGGTTTCAGCACGCGTCCAAGCTCGGACATGGTCGCGGCGGGATCGTCAACGTAGCGAAGCAGGTACGTGAACGTGACATGGTCGAACGTCGCGTCCGCGAACGGAAGCCGCTCCGCCCTCGCGTTCACCAGGCCGCTGATGAGTCCGTTCCGGCGCGAGGCCTCCGTGAGCATGTCCGCGCTGCGATCGAGACCGACGACGCGGCACCCGTAGCGGCGCGCGAGCTCCGCGGCCACGAGACCCGTCCCCGTCGCGACGTCGAGCACGACATCGTCCGCATCGGCGCCGACGGCATCGACGAGCGCGTGGCGCCAGCGTGGGTCCTGGCCGAACGAGAAGAGAGCGCCCGCGCGGTCGTACGAGCGCGCGATGCCGGTGAAGATGCGCGGCGCGTCGTCTGACGGCGAGCGAGGCAAGATTCGAGTATGCGCGGGACCGTGGGTTAGAGCGGCATCACCACATGGCCGGTGCGGCCGGTGCGCGACCGGTACTGCTCCGCCGCCGCGCGCGCCGCATCCGCGGCGCATCCGACGTCCGCCAGCGCGAGGACCGAACCGCCGAACCCGGCGCCGACCAGGCGCGCGCCGTGGACGCCGCGCTGCGAGCGCAGCGACTCCGCGAGCACATCGAGCTCCGGGGTCGACACGTCGAAGTCCTCGCGCAGCGAGGCGTGCGACGCGTCGATGAGGGCGCCGCAGCGGGCGAGGTCGCCGGCGCCGAGGGCGGCAACGAAGGCGCGGACGCGCTCGTTCTCGCTGACAACGTGGCGGACGCGACGTGCAAGCGTCCCGTTCTGTGGAGCGAGGCGCTCGACATCGCCGGGCGTGGCGTCGCGGAGCGATGCGAGTCCGAGGCGCCGCGCGGCTTCGTCGCACTGCGCACGTCGTTCGTTGTACGCGCCCTGCTTTGCGTTGTCGTGCACGATGCCGGAGTCGATGACGACGATCTCGACGCTCGCGGGGATCGGCACCCGCTCGATCTGCGACTTACGCATGTCGATGAGCAGCGCTTCGCCGACGCGAGACAGGCTGGCCGCGAGCTGATCCATGGTGCCGACGCGGGCCCCGACGATGTCCCGCTCAGCCTTGTGCGCTGCGTACGCAAGAGCGAGGTCATCGAGGGCGAGTGAGAACGCTTCGCGTAGCGCGCGCAGTAGCGCGACCTCAAGGGCGGCGCTCGACGACAGACCGGCGCCGGGCGGCACGCGCGACGCGATGCCGGCGTCGAATCCTCGGATCGCATGCCCGGCTTTGGTGAGCACCCAGGTAACGCCGCGAACGTAGTCACCCCAGTCGCCGTGGTGCCGCTCCTCGCCGAGGCGGTAGGCGACCGGCATATACCCGTGGCTCTCGACACGGACGACCTGGTCCTCGCGCGGGGAAAGCTCGACGACCGTGCGCTGAGGGGTCGCTGTGGGGAGGACGAGACCCTCGTTGTAGTCCGTGTGCTCGCCGATCAGATTCACGCGGCCAGGGGCATCGGCACGGTACACGTCGCTCCTATTAACACTGCGAACGGAAGTCCTGTTCTGGTCCACGGATACTTGGCTCGTGATCCGATACCGGCGCGCCATGCTTTCGGCGGTCGAACGCCTCTCTCGCGGTCGGCTGGACGACCTTCGACGGTCGCTCTGGCGCCGCCGGGCCTATCTGTACGTGACACCCGGGGACGTCCTGGTCGAGCGCGCCCTCCGCGGCTTTCCGGATGAGGTTCGGGCCCTCGGCCGCCGCTGCCGGATCATCCGGACGAACGCGCGTGGCGGTGGCGGGTTCTATCCCGATCGCAACGAGATCGAGCTCGCCGCCGGCGTTGAGACCTATGAGGGACTGCAGCAGGTCGAGCTCTCCGCCTGTCACGAGCTGTTCCACTTCGTCTGCTGGAACCATCCCGACTATCGCCGCGACGAGGACCGCGACTTCGCGTACCTGCGCCGCGCGGTCCGCGACAGCCGATCGCAGCTAGCGGCCTTCCCGCGTTACCGAGACTGGGTCGTCGGTTCGTTCCTGCAGCAGGGCGATCACGCGAACCCGGTCGAGTACTTCGCCGACATCCCGACGAATTTCCGCGATACCGCGGAGCTCCCGCCGGCGATCCGGGCGCACTTCGCGCCACTGATCGACGGATCCGTGCCAACCGTCGACTTCACGCGCGAGCCCGACTGGCCGATGGACGATGAGTACTTCGAGCTGGCGACATTCCAGCGCTGGCTCGCGGGGAAAGACTGAGCCGCTGCCGGGCGGCAGCGGCTCAATCATTCGGAGCTAGATCGTTGGTGTGCTCTCCGGACCCTTTTCCACTCCGGGCTTCTGACGCGGGACATCGGTCGGCCCTTCCGGACGCTCCGGGACTTCGCCGCCCTGCTTCCCTACTTCACCCGGAACAGGCTCGCCCGGGCGCGGGGGGAGTCCAGGCTCCTGCATCTAAAGAGGTCCTCCTGCGATGTAGTCGT
>DATEZK010000267.1:0-2272 GCA_035255665.1 Candidatus Limnocylindria bacterium | reverse complement strand
ATCAACGACCGCGGTGGCTCAGGGCCGGAGGTCCTTGCCGCGGACCTCAAGGAAAACAAGCGCGCGACGATCGTTGGTGGCAAGAGCATCGGGTGCATGGGCGCCACTTCGATCACGAACATGACCGACGGCTCGCGCCTCGCGGTCGTCACGCAGGAGTTCGTGGGCGCGCAGACCGGCACGGTCTACAACAACGTCGGCATCCAGCCCGATGTCCCGGCCGATGACGCGACCGCGGTCGACAAAGCGATCGAGATCCTCAAGCAAAAGATCTGAGCGCGTTCCGACTCAGACGAGGACACGTTCGGTCGCTCAAAACTTGCCCCATAGGTACCAGTACGTGGGTCCCCCTCGTACGCATCGCGCCCGAATCGGGGTTCAGTGTCACGGTTTTGGTACCCCTGACGGGTTAACAAGCGACCTTCTGGTCGATATGGTCTGCGCACACATCACTGAGGACGGGATTGGGGGGCCATCACGTCGTGACAGTTGCCGCAGCGGCCAGAGTCGAAGCGCTTCCTTCCTTCGAGCAGATGGGTCCGGTGCCGGACGTCATCGAGCGCGCTCGAAGTGGCGACCGTACCGCCTTCGCTGACCTGTACGACACGCACGTCGACGCGGTCTACCGCTACATCCTTTACCGCGTCCGTGAGCCCAGCGACGCCGAAGACCTCACCAGCGACGTCTTTACCCGTGCTTTCGCCAACATCCACCGCTACCGCTGGCAGGGCAAGTCGTTCCTGGCGTGGCTGTACACGATCGCGCGCAACGCGGTGACGGATCGCCGCCGCCGTCAGCGTCCGACCGTCGACCTCGAGAACGCCTTCGGTCTCGCCGAGGACGGCCCGACCGCGCACGAGCATGCAGTCCGTGGTGAGGAAGTCGACGCGCTGCGTGGCGCGGTGAAGCATCTGACGACCGAACAGCAGGAAGTGCTCGTTCTGCGCTTCGTCGAGAACATGTCGAGCCGACAGGTGGCGAACATGCTCGGCAAGAACGAGGGCGCGATCCGCGCTCTGCAGTTCCGCGCGCTGGGCCGCCTCCGAAAGCTCATGACGACTGAGGTCGCCTGAGCGCCTGAAACCCAGCGGTTCCGGCGGCCATAGACTCAAGTAGATGCGACCTCGCGCTCTTCCCCTGCTCCTCACGGTGGCGTTCGTCGCCTCCGCCTGCGGTCTGCTGCCCGCGGATCTGCAGCACGAGCTGCTGCCCTCGCAGACCCAGTACAAGACCGCTGAGGCCGCGTATTCGGTCCTGGTCGAACGCCACGTCGACAAGCCCACGCCGCAGCAGCTGATCCCCGGCGCCCTCGACGGGGTCACGAAATACCTCACAGACGCCAAGATCGACGCCGCGCCGACCGTGGATCGGCCGGTCCTGACCGGCAGCGTGTGGTCCGACTTCGCGAAGTTCGCGGGGTCGCTCGACGCGGTGGCGCAGCGCTACCCGACCGCCGACAAGACGCTCATGGAGCGTGCCGCGGTCGACGGGATGGCGCGCGCGATGAACGAGTGCCACACCTACTACCTGAACCCAGATCGCGCGAAAGGCTTCAATCAGCGGCCGGCACCGGTGTCAGGCATCGGCGTGACGATCTTCCAGCCCGAGCCCGGGCAGCCGATCGAGGTCATCGACGTGATCGCGGGCACGCCCGCCGAGCGCGCCGGGGTGAAGAAGGGCGACAAGATCATCCGCGTCAACGGTGAGGACGTCACGACCCTCACGACGGAAGAGGTCGCGACCAAGGTCAAGGGACCCGAGGGCACGCCGGTGACGGTCACGTTCCTGCGCGGGTCCACCGAGGTCGAGTACACGATCAACCGCGCCCGCTTCCAGACGCCGCTGACCACGTCCCGCATGGAGACCGACTCGATCGGCTATCTGCAGGCGCGGCAGCTCATCTCGACGGTGGCCGATGAGCTGGCCACGGCGGCGCGAAGCCTCTCAGCCCAGGGCGCCACCGCGTGGATCCTCGACCTCCGCGACGACCCGGGCGGCGAGCTCGCGGTGGCGGTCAACGTCGCCAGCCTCTTCGTCCAGCGCGGCACGCTCGTGTATCAGGTCGGCCGGGACGGACAGCGCACCGCCGTCGACACCAATCCGAGCAAGTTCCTCGGACTGACCAAGCCGCTGGTGGTGCTCGTGAACAAGAACTCGGCCTCCGGCAGCGAGATCATCGCCGCCGGGATCCGCGCCAACGGCGTGGGCACGGTCATGGGCGCCCAGACGGCCGGCTGTGTGGGTACCGGACAGCCACGCGAGCTACCGGATG
>DATEZK010000266.1:0-10267 GCA_035255665.1 Candidatus Limnocylindria bacterium | reverse complement strand
TCCCGAGTTCAAGTGCATCCTCGAGCTGATGAACGCCGTGGACAGCTACATCCCGACCCCGGTGCGGGCCAAGGACAAGCCGTTCCTGATGCCCATCGAGGACGTCTTCGCCATCAAGGGCCGCGGCACCGTGGCCACCGGCCGGGTCGAGCGCGGCATCGTCAAGGTTGGCGAAGAGATCGAGATCGTGGGCATCCGCGAGCCCAAGAAGTCGGTGGTCACCGCTGTGGAGATGTTCCGCAAGCTGCTGGACCAGGGCGAGGCCGGCGACAACATCGGCCTGCTGCTCAGAGGTCTGGAGCGCGAGGACATCGAGCGCGGCCAGGTCATCTCCAAGCCCGCCTCGGTCAAGCCGCACACCAAGTTCACCACCGAGGTCTACGTGCTCTCCAAGGAGGAGGGCGGCCGGCACACCCCGTTCTTCAACGGCTACCGTCCGCAGTTCTACATCCGCACCACCGACGTCACCGGGTCCGCCGAGCTGGCGGCCGGGACCGAGATGGTCATGCCCGGCGACAACGCCTCGCTCACCGTCACGCTCATCACCCCGATCGCGCTGGAAGAGGGTCTGCGCTTCGCCATCCGCGAAGGCGGCAAGACCGTGGGCGCCGGCGTGGTCACGAAGATCCTGGAATGAGCAACGCATAGATGGCAAAACAGCGCATCCGGATCCGGCTCAAGGCCTACGACCACAAGCTGATCGACCAGTCCGCGGCGCAGATCGTCGAGACCGCGCAGCGCACCGGGTCGACGGTGACGGGGCCTGTGCCACTGCCGACGCGCATCGAGAAGTTCACCGTGATCCGCAGCCCGTTCATCTACAAGGACTCGCGTGAGCAGTTCGAGATCCGGACGCACAAGCGCCTCATCGACATCAACGATCCATCGCAGAAGACGGTCGACGCTCTCATGAAGCTGAACCTTCCGGCCGGCGTCGACATCGAGATCAAGCTCTAAAGGACTGGGGAGATGACCGACGAGACCGCCACACCAGAGCCCGAAGCGACGCCCGAAGAGAAGAGCGACACCGCCGCGGCGCCGGCGATGACGAAGGCCGTCATCATCGGGCGCAAGGTCGGCATGCTCCAGCACTTCCGGCCCGACGGGTCGGTCGTGGGCGCGACGGTCATCGCGACCGAGTCGAACCTCGTGACGAGGGTCGCCACCAAGGAGCGCGACGGGTACACCGCGGTCCAGATCGGCTTCGGCGCGGTCGCCGAGAAGAAGATGTCGAAAGGCGAGCGCGGGCACCTGAAGGATCTGCCACCGCTCAAGCATCTGCGCGAAGTGCGCGTCGATGATGTGACCGGCTTCGCCGCCGGGCAGACGATCGGCGTGGAGAGCTTCGCGGTCGGCGACAAAGTGAACGTGACCGGTATCTCCAAGGGCAAGGGCTTCCAGGGTCCGGTCCACCTGCACCACTTCACGCGTGGACCGAAGTCGCACGGCTCCGACCACCTCCGCCGCCAGGGTTCGGTGGGCGCGGGCACCACGCCCGGTCGCGTGCTCAAAGGACTGCGCATGGCATCGCACCAGGGCGTCGATCGCGTCACCGTGAAGAACCTCGTGGTGCTGCGCGCCGATGGCGAGCGCTCACTGCTCATCCTGTCGGGCGCCGTGCCCGGCCCGCGCAACTCGATCGTGATGGTGAAGAAGGCCTGATGGCGAAGACGGAAGACCCGAAGAAGAAGACCGCGGCAGCGAAGCCGACCGCGGCGACCGCCGGCGCCAAGCGCACGGGCGCCGCACCCAAGGCGGCCGCGGTGAAGGCCGCTCCCGCCAAGGGAGCTCCCGCGAAGGCCGGTCCGGTGAAGAAGACGACCGCCGCGAGGGCGACGGCGCCCACCAAGCGCGTCGTCGCGCGGCCGGTCACGCGCGTCGCGCGCCGCGTCGAGCCCGCGCGTCCGCGAGCGCAGGCGCGCGAGGAACAGCCGAAGCGCGAGAAGGTCGCGGCTCGACCGCTGCCGACCGCGCCCGAAGGCGAGGCGCCGCTCATCGCAGCGGATGGCTCGTCGTCCGGGTCGATCGCTCTGCCGGCGGCGTTCCTGAAGGGCGCGTCGCGCGCCGCGACGCTGTTCCAGGCGTTCATCGCCGGTCGCGCCAACGCGCGCCAGGCGACAGCGCACACGAAGAACCGCGCACGCGTCGCGGGCGGCGGCAAGAAGCCGTGGAGCCAGAAGGGCACGGGCCGCGCCCGCCAGGGCAGCATCCGTTCGCCGCTGTGGCGCCACGGTGGCGTCGTCTTCGGCCCGAATGGACGGCAGTACGCCCAGCGCATGCCCGAGAAGATGCGGCGCGCCGCGTTCGGCGAAGCGGTGAGCGAGCGCGCGGCCGCAGGACGGATCTTCGTGCTGGAGGAGCTTCGCTTCGACGGCGAGCGTCCGCGAACGCGCGAGGTCGTCGCCTGGCTTCGCCAGATCGGCGACACCGGCCGCACGATGGTGATCGCGCCGGAGCCGAGCGAAGGCATCGGCCGCGCGATGGCGAACCTGCCCGACGTCGAGCTGCGGACACCGTCGTCGCTGCGTCTCTCGGACGTGATGGAGTCGGACACGCTGCTCGTCACGCGTCCCGCGCTCGAGGCCCTCGCGGTGCGCGCCGGTGAGCGCGCGGAGGCGCGGGCATGAGAGGGACACTGGTGCTTCTTCGTCCGGTCATCACCGAGCGTTCCATGACGGAGACGGGCGTCGGCCGCTACACCTTCGAAGTCGTGAAGGACGCGACCAAGCAGGAGATCGCGACCGCCGTGGCCGAGGCGTTCAAGGTGGACGTCGTCGACGTGAACACCATGACCGTTCGCGGCAAGGAGCGGCGCCTGGGTCGCCGCATCGGTCGGCGTCCCGACTGGAAGAAAGCCATCGTGACGATCGCCGAGGGTCAGAAGATCGAGCGCTACTTCGTGGAAGGGGTCTAGCCGAATGCCGCTGAAGCAATACAAAGCGTTCACGCCGGTCCGTCGCTTCCGGCAGTCCGCGTCATACGCGGAGATCACGAAGAGCAAGCCCGAAAAGAGCCTGACCGAACGCAAGCTGCGCCAGGCCGGCCGTAACGCGCAGGGTCGCGTGACCACGCGCCACCGCGGCGGCGGCGAGAAGCGGCGCTACCGGATCGTGGACTTCAAGCGCACCAAGGACGGGATCCCGGCGCGTGTACTCGCGATCGAATACGACCCGAACCGCTCGGCGCGCCTCGCGCTGCTCGTGTACCGCGACGGCGAGAAGCGCTACATCCTCGCTCCGAACGAGCTCAAGGTGGGGGACACCGTGCTCTCGGGACCCGAGGCCGAGGCCCGCGTGGGGAACTGCCTGCCGCTCGAGAACATCCCGACCGGCACGACGATCCACGGCGTCGAGCTTCAGCCCGGCCGCGGCGCGCAGCTCGTGCGCGCGGCCGGCGGCATGGCCCAGCTCGTCGCCAAGGAAGGCGAGTTCGCGCAGATCCGTCTTCCCTCGGGTGGCATCCGCGTCGTCCAGGTGCGGTGCCGCGCGACGGTCGGTCAGCTCGGCAACGTCGAGCATGAGAACCAGAAGGTTGGCGGCGCCGGGCACAAGCGCCGCATGGGCTGGCGGCCGGCGGTCCGCGGCGTCGTGATGTCGCCCCGCGACCACCCGCACGGCGGCGGCGAGGCGAAGTCGCCGGTCGGTGGCATGGCACAGACGCCGTGGGGCAAGCCCGCGATGGGCCTCAAGACGCGCCGCAACCCGAAGACGGATCGCTTCGTGACCGAGCGTCCGAAGAAGAGGAAGAGCAAGTAATGACACGTTCGATCCGCAAGGGCCCCTTCGTGCATGACTCGCTCAAGAAGAAGATCGAACAGCTCAACGCGCGCAACGAGAAGAAGGTTGTGAAGACCTGGTCGCGCGCGTCGCTGGTGCTCCCGACGATGGTCGGACACACGATCGCCGTCCACGACGGCCGGCGTCACGTGCCCGTCTTCATCACCGAGAACATGGTCGGCCACCGCTTGGGCGAGTTCGCACCGACGCGAACGTTCCGCGCCCACGGGCGTGGCGCCGCCGCCGAGACCGTGGCGGCCGTGAAACCGGGGGCATGACTATGGAAGTGCGCGCGTCCGCGAAGTTCCAGCGCTTCTCGCCACGCAAGGCGAGGCTCGTGACCGACCTCATCACCGGCAAGACGGCCGAGGAGGCGATCGCGATGCTGGAGAACCTGCCCAAGGGCGCCGCGCTGCCGATCGGCCGCGTCGTGCGCTCGGCGGTCGCGAACGCGGAGAACAACTACAACATGACGCTCGAGACCCTGTACGTGAAGCGGGCCATCGCCGACGAGGGCCCGCGCATGAAGCGCATCTGGATGCGCGGCCGCGGACGGCGCGACACGAAGCTGCGCCGCACGTGCCATATCACCGTGATCGTCGACGAGAGGAAGGCCTGATGGGACAGAAGGTTCACCCGACCGGATTCCGCCTGGGGTTCGTCAAGACCTGGAACGCGAAGTGGTACGCGGGATCGAAGAACTACCCGATCCTCTTGAAGGAGGACGTGTCGATCCGCGCCGGGATCCGCGCGCGCCTGCGCGACGCGGCGATCTCGCGCATCGACATCGAGCGTTCCACGAACCAGGTCACCGTGACGATCCACACCGCGAAGCCGGGTGTCGTCATCGGCAAGGGTGGAGCGAAGGTCGAGGAGCTGCGCCAGGTTCTTGGGAAGACAACGGGCAAGGCCGTGAAGGTGAACATCTTCGAGATCCGCTACCCGGAGCTCGACGCGGTGCTCATCGCTGAGAACGTCGCGCAGCAGCTCGAGCGCCGCGTGTCGTTCCGCAAGGTGCTGAAGCAGACCGTCCTCCGTTCGATGAAGTCGGGCGCGAAGGGCGTACGTGTCGCCGTCGCCGGACGCCTCGGCGGCGCCGAGATGAGCCGCCGCGAGTGGGAGCGCGAGGGCCGCGTCCCGCTGCACACGCTGCGCGCGGACATCGAGTTCGGCCGCGCGATCGCCAAGACCACGTTCGGCACGATCGGCGTGAAGGCCTGGGTCTACAAGGGCGACATCGAGCCCGCGCCGCGCCAGGTCGCCCAGAACGCGCCCGGCGGGAGCGCGTCACGACCCGCACCGCTCGGTCCGGTGGCGCCGCCACCGCCGCCCGCGCCACCGATCCCCGCCGCACCCGTCGCGGCGCCAAGCATTCCGCCGGTGGTGGGTGCCTAGCCATGCTGCAACCGAAGCGCATGAAGCACCGAAAGTTCCAGCGCGGCCGCATGAAAGGCCACGCGCAGGCGGGCGCGACGATCGCGTTCGGCGACTTCGCGCTGCAGGCGCAGGAGCCGTGCTGGATGACCGCGCGCCAGATCGAGGCCGCGCGACGGGCGATCGTCCACCACTTCAAGCGTGGTGGAAAAGTGTGGTTCCGGCCGTATCCGGACAAGCCGGTGACGAAGAAACCCGCCGAGGTGCGGATGGGATCGGGCAAGGGCGCGCCGGACCACTGGGTCGCGGTGATCCGCCCCGGACGGATCCTGTTCGAGGTCGCCGGTGTGAGCGAGTCGCTCGCGAAGGAAGCGCTGCGCCTTGCGTCGTACAAGCTTCCGATCAAGACGAAGTTCGTGTCACGAGAGGGGCAGGAAGGGGGCGGCGTTGCAACTGAAGGACATGCGGAGGCTGTCTGACACGGAGCTTGCTGACGAGCTGAAGAGCGCGAAAGAGGAGCTGTTCGACTTCCGCTTCAAGCTGGCGACGCGCCAGCTGAAGAACTATCGCGGGCTGCCCGCCGCCCGCAGACGGATCGCGCGCGCGCTGACCGTGTTGCAGGAGCGAGAGAGAGCGACGAATGGCTGAGAAGACCACGAAGAAGACAACCGCCGCGAAGACGACCGCCACGAAGACGACGGCGGTGAAGAAGACCGCGGCAGCGAAGAAGACGACGGCCGCCGCGCCGCGTGCCGCCGCAACGGTGACAGCCGTGCGTCCCGCGGTGCGCAAGACCGTCACGCGCAAGCGCGCCGCGGCCACGGTGTCGCACACCGCGGCGGCGACGCAGGCCGTCACGGGCTGGCGCCGCTTTCACCGCAAGACCAAGGTCGGCGTGGTCGTTTCGGCGAAGCAGGCGCGCACCGTCATCGTGACGGTCGAGCGCCTGCGCGAGCACCCGCTGTACAAGAAGGTCGTCCGCGTCCGTAAGCGCTTCGCGGCGCATGACGACGCGGGTGACGTGCGCGAGGGCGACCTCGTGCGCATCCAGGAGAGCCGCCCATACAGCGCGACGAAGCGCTGGCGGGTCGTCGAGGTCATCTCGCGGCTCGGTGAAGCCGGCGCAGCCGCGCCGCGCGTCGCCGACGTCGAGAAGGCGCTCGAGGAGTCCGAGGGCGTGACCGAGATCCTCTCGAAGCCGGCCGAAGAGGCCGACGAAGAGACGGAGGAGACCGAAGCTTGATCCGCCCATACACGCGCGTACGCGTCGCCGACAACACCGGAGCGAGAGAGCTCTCGGTGATCCGCGTACTGGGCTCGTCCACCGGGACGAGCGCGGAGATCGGTGACGTGTTCATCGCGGCCGTGAAGAACGCGATCCCGAACTCGGGCGTGAAGAAGGGTGAGGTCGTGCGTGCGGTGGTGGTCCGGCAGACGAAGGAGTACCGCCGCCAGGACGGTTCGCTCATCCGCTTCGACGACAACGCGGCGGTCCTGCTCAACCCGCAGAACCAGCCGCGCGGCACGCGCATCTTCGGCCCGGTGGCGCGCGAGCTCCGCGAGCGCAACTTCATGAAGATCGTTTCCCTCGCGCCGGAGGTCCTCTAATGGCGAGCAACCTGCGCATCCGCAAGGGCGACGAGGTCGTCGTCATCGCCGGCCGCGACCGCGGCAAGCGCGGCAAGGTGCAGGAGGTCGACGGCACGTCGGGCAAGGTCATCGTCGCCGGCGTGAACGTGGGCAAGCGCCACACCAAGCCGAATCCGTCCAAGAACCAGAAGGGCGGGATCGTCGACCAGCCCATGGGTCTCGCGTTCGGCAAGGTCATGGTCATCTGCCCGCACTGCGGCGAGGCCACGCGGGTCGCGCACCGCATGGACGAGGACACCAAGGAGCGCATCTGCAAGCGGTGCGGCGAGGCGATCGTGGTCGAGGAGAAGGAATGATGGCAGTCGCGAGCGCGCTGAAACAGCGCTATGACACGTCGCTTCGGGACGAGCTGCGCAAGCAGTTCGGCTTCAAGAACGTGATGCAGATCCCTCGGCTCGACAAGATCGTGGTCAACATCGGGATGGGCGAGGCGATCGGCAACGCGAAGGCCATGGACGCCGCGGCGTCGGACCTCGCGCAGATCACCGGCCAGCGTCCGGTGGTCACGAAGTCCCGCCGTGCGATCTCGAACTTCAAGCTGCGCATCGGCATGCCGATCGGCCTCAAGGTCACGCTGCGCGGCGAGCGGATGTGGCACTTCTACGAGAAGCTCGTCACCGTGGCGCTCCCGCGCATCCGCGACTTCCAGGGCATCCCGGACCGCAGCTTCGACGGGCGCGGCAACTTCTCGCTGGGCCTGAAGGAGCAGCTCGTCTTCCCGGAGATCGACTACGACAAGATCGACCGCCTCCGCGGTATGGAGATCACGATCGTCACGACCGCCAAGACGGATGAGGAGGCGCGCGCTCTGCTGCGCGGCCTCGGCATGCCGTTCAAGGCACCAGCGAAGGGGGTGGAAGGGGCCTAGCCCCGCTCATGGCCAAGAAGAGCTTGATCCTCAAGTCCCAGCGGACGCCGAAGCACAAGGTGCAGGGCTACCACCGCTGCCAGGTCTGCGGACGTCCGCGTGGCTACATGCGCAAGTTCGGCCTGTGCCGCATCTGTTTCCGCGAGCGCGCGCTCATGGGCGAGCTGCCCGGCGTGACGAAGTCGAGCTGGTGAGATGGAAATGACGAACGAGACAACGCCACCGAACGAGACGACGCTCGAGCCTCAGGTCGGCGAAGGCGGCGCGCTGCCGCGGCCGACGCCGGTCAAGCGCGCCGCGCCCGCGAAACCGAAGAAGCCGCGTGTGGGCGGCGCGCCGAGCGATCCGCTGGCCGACATGCTCACTCGCGTGCGGAACGGCGCCGGTGCGCGTCACGAGACGGTGACGATCCCGGCGAGCCGCACGAAGCTCGAGGTCGCGAAGATCCTGAAGGCCGAGGGCTTCATCACGTCGTTCGACCAGCCGTCGGCGCGCGAGATCGTGCTCAAGATGAAGTACATCGGCGGCAAGGTGCCGGCGGTCTCAGGTCTCCGGCGCATCAGCCGTCCCGGCCTCCGCGTGTACGCGCGCAAGACCGAGATGCCTCGCGTGCTCGGCGGGCTCGGCATCGCGATCGTCTCGACCTCATCCGGCGTCATGACCGGGCGCGAGGCCGAGAAGAAGGGGTTGGGCGGGGAAGTCCTCGCCTACATCTGGTGATATGAGCCGTATCGGTCGCCTCCCGGTCCAGGTCCCGCAGGGCGTCGACGTGAAGATCGACGGACACACGGTGCGCGTGAAGGGCCCGAAGGGCGAGCTCGTGCGCACCTTCCATCCGGACGTGAGCGTGGCGCGCGAGGACGGGACTCTGGTCGTGAAGCGCAAGGACGACGCGAAGGCGAGCCGCGCCCTGCACGGTCTCACGCGCGCGCTGCTCCAGAACATGGTCACCGGCGTCACCACGGGTTACGCTCGTGATCTCGAGATCAGCGGCACCGGGTACCGCGCCGTGCTCGCCGGGAAGAAGCTGCAGCTCGCGCTCGGCTTCTCGCATCCGGTCGAGATCGATCCGCCCCAGGGAGTGACGTTCACTCTCGAGACGCCACAGAAGGTCAAGGTGCTCGGCACCGACAAGCAAATGGTCGGCGAGATGGCGGCGCGGATCCGCGCGCTGCGCGTGCCGGACCCATACAAGGCGAAGGGCATCAAGTACGCGGAAGAGCGCATCAAGAAGAAGGCGGGCAAGGCTGGCAAGGTCGGCGCGAAGGCCTAGGGAGGACGCATGGGTGTAGAGACACGCAGGCAATCCCGCGAGCGGCGTCATACGCGCGTGCGCGAGAAGATCCGCGGCAGTGCGGCGCGTCCGCGCCTGGCCGTCTTCCGTTCGCTCACGCACATCTACGCGCAGCTCGTGGACGATGACGCCGGGCGCACGCTAGCCGCGGCGTCCTCCAAGGAGTCGAAGGACAAGGCCAAGAGGATCGAAAGCGCGAAGACCGTTGGCACGCTGCTCGCGGACCGCGCGAAGCAGAAGGGCGTCACCGAGGTCGTCTTTGACCGTGGTGGCTACCGGTATCACGGGCGAGTGAAGGCGCTCGCCGACGGCGTTCGCGAGGCGGGGGTCAAGCTCTAATGCCAAGGATCGATCCAACTCGTCTGGAGCTCACCGAACGCGTCGTGCAGATCAACCGCGTCTCCAAGGTCGTGAAGGGTGGCCGGCGCTTCAGCTTCTCGGCCGTGGTGGTCGTGGGCGATGGCCGCGGTCATGTCGGAGCGGGTCTTGGGAAGGCCGATGAGGTCCCCGAGGCCATCAAGAAGGGCATCGAGGACGCGAAGAAGCACCTCATCCTCGTGCCCCTGGTGGATCGCACGATCCCGCACCCGATCACCGCGGACTTCGGCGCGGCGAAGGTGCTCCTGCGCCCGGCGTCGAAGGGGACCGGCGTCATCGCCGGCGGCTCGGTGCGTGCGGTCGTCGAGTCGGCGGGCATCAGCGACATCCTGTCGAAGTCGCTTGGTAGCACCAACCCGGTTAACGTCGTCATGGCCGCGATGAAAGCTCTGTCGGGCCTGCGCTCCTCGCAGCGGATCAGGGAGATGCGCGGCGTGGAGATCGGTCGTGGCCGGACCGAGCCCGCACCGGAGCCGGTGGCACCGTGACGCGTCTTGTGATCCGGCAGCACCGCAGCTCGATCGGCGAGAAGATCGCCGCGCGCCGCACGCTCGAGGCGCTCGGCCTCCGGCGCACCGGCCAGAGCGTCGAGCAGATGGATTCGCAGGCGGTGCGCGGGATGCTCCGAAAGGTGGCCCACCTCGTGGTCGTGAGCGAAAACGGAGCGGACGAGACGGAGAAGTCGAAATGAGACAGCACGAGCTGCGCGCGCCGAATGGCGCGCGAAAGTCCCGGCGCCGCGTTGGCCGCGGGATCTCCTCCGGCCAGGGCAAGACCGCGGGCAAAGGCACAAAGGGTCAGCTGGCGCGAAGTGGTCCGGGTATCCCAGGCTGGTTCGAGGGTGGCCAGACGCCGATCCACATGCGCATCCCGAAGATGCGCGGCTTCAAGAACACGCGTTTCCGCACCTCGTACGTCGGCGTGAAC
>DATEZK010000265.1:0-2621 GCA_035255665.1 Candidatus Limnocylindria bacterium | reverse complement strand
GGCGAGAAGCGCGAGCGGAATCGCGACCCCGGCGGCGGCCATGACAGCCTCGAGCCAACGCCGTGGTGTCCGGATTGCCCGCACGAGCAGCCACGCGGCGGCAGGCAGCGCGAAGGCCACCGCGTCGATCGGACGGATCGTCGCTGCCGCCCCGAGCCCGAGTCCACAAACGAGCGCTGCCACGGGATGCTTCGCGTCGTCACTCACCGCGCGGGCCAGTGCCGCGATCGCGATCATGAGCCACATGAGCGCCGTCGCGTGGTTCATGTACGTCGCCGACATGAACGCGACGAAAGGCGCCAGCGCGAACAGGACCAGCGCGCCGACGCGCACGGTCGATCTTGGTTCGGCCGCGCGCAGGTAGAGGCCGAATGCCCCGACGGCGATTCCCGCGGCAAGGGGACTGATGATCCACGGAGCGCCTATCAGCTCGCCGAGCATGAGCAGCGCCGAGTGTCCAGGAGGGAAGTGAGCGAAGGCGCGTCCGTCCGCCTCCACGATGTGCATCCCACTGAAAAACTCGGGGTGTGCAGCAACCGGCATCGTCAGCCGCCCCTCGGCGAATATCCGCGCCTGCCACACCTGGAAGATCTCGTCCACCAACAGAGGTCGCGCGTCGAACACGAGGTGGGCAATCGTGGCGTAGACGACGGTACTCACGATCGCCAGCGCGACCAGCATGATCGCGGGTGACCTATCGAGAGCCGTCGCAATGCGACTGCCAAGTCCATCGTGCCACAGCGCCGGAATCCGACGGGATGCGATGGCGAGCACGAGTCCGAGCCCGATCGCCAGCGCGCTGCCGGTTATCCACGTCGTCGCCACGGGACCGTACCACGGGGCGCGGTGTCCGCCTGCGATCCAGTTCACCACGGGCAGAAAGCCGAGGACCGCGATCATCGAGGCCGCCGCGAGCGCGAACGGGTCTGGCGAGCGTGTCGGGGAGGGAGGAGGCGCGTGCATGCGCGAGGTGGACGAATCACCGACGCTCTCTGCAACGGCGCCACAGGCTCGCCCTGCGCGACCGCATACCCTACATTGGGGGCAACGCGACGACTCTCCAAATGGCCCGTGAGCTCTCGCTAGGCACAGACGAGGTATTCCGCGAGCGCCTCGGGCGACTCGAGGCGCTGCTCGACGCGATCCCGGCACCCCTGGCGGTCCTCGACGCGGCGTCGCTGCGGCTCGTGCTGACGAATCGCCGATTCGTCGAGCTCACGGGCGTCGAGGCGTCTGCGTCGTCGATGCCAGTGTTTCACCAGGCGTTCCCGTCGGCCGACACCGACGTTGCCGAGGCGGTGAACGAGGCGCGAGAGGGACGCATTCACCGCGCGCTCCGCCTGACGGTGCGAAGCGGGTCTCGCATTCGCGTCCTCGAGGCCGTCTTTCGCGCGCTCGGCGACGAGCCTCCCATCCGCGAGCTCGTGTTCGCCGGTGTGGACGTGACCGAGCGCGAGGAGTTCCGCGAGGATCTCGCCCATCTCGTCGGTCAGCTCACATCGATCTTTGGCGTGATCCCCGATGCCGTGCGCGTCTTCGACGTCCACGGCAACGTCGTTCGCGCCAACGCACAGGCGCTGCGGGATTGCGACCCGGGCACATCAACGCTTCGCGATCAGCTCGAGTGCGAGCGGCCTTGCACGCTGGACGACCAGCCGGTGAAGCTCGAGGATCATCCCACGTCGCGGGCACTCGCAGGCGAACGTGTCCGGTCGAAGATGATGCGCGTGCAACGCACGTCGGCTGCCGCACGAGTGATCGAGGTCAGCGCGAATCCGCTGCACGACGATCTGGGCGAGGTGCGCGGCGCGGTCACCGTCGAGCGCGACGTGACCGATCGCCTGGCGCTGCTGCGAGAGCTCGAGGAGAAGGCCCGGCAGATCGACCAGCTCTACGCGCGAGCCTCCACCGAGACGGAGCGGCTCGAGCGGATGGTCGGCGAGCGGACGGCCGAGCTGCTCTCGATTCAGGAGCGCCACGCGCGTGAACGCCGCCTCGCGGCGATTGGCCAGCTCGCGGCCGGGGTCATGCACGACGTGAACAACGCGCTGAACCCGATCATGGCTGCCGCCTATCTGCTCGACCGGCACGCAGACGATCCATCAGCCGTTCGCGAGTACGCCGCCCGCATCGCCAAGGCGGCCGAGACGGGGGCCGCGACGTCGGCGCGCGTTGGGCGTTTCATTCGGCAGGACCCGCTGGACGATGGCAGCGAATCGCAGCTCGACCTCGGCATCCTGGCGGGCGAGGTCGTGGCGATGATGAGATCGCTGTGGGCCGAGCGGCAGGCCGGGAATCCCGTGCGGCTGGAGCTGCGACTCGAGTCCGCCCCGGCGGTCGGCGTCGCAGGGGAAGTGCGAGCTGCGATCATGAACCTCATTCACAACGCGCTCGATGCAACGGCCGACGGCGGCACGATCACGATCGAGACGCGCGTCGATTCGACGGAATCGATCGTCGAGGTGCGGGACACGGGCGTGGGCATGTCGGCCTACGTGTGCGAGCACGCCTTCGAGCCGTTTTTCAGCACCAAGGAAGCCACGGGCAGCGGACTGGGACTGGCCGAGGTGTACGGCATCATGAAGCGCCATCGCGGGTCGGCCGAGATTGTCAGCGAAGTA
>DATEZK010000264.1:0-7823 GCA_035255665.1 Candidatus Limnocylindria bacterium | reverse complement strand
GCACGGACCGTGACAGGCCCCGGCGCAGCCACGAGCGTCTCGGGCGGCACGCCCGGCCGCGGCCAGGCCGGACGCAGCCCAACGAGGGTGACGTCATGGCCGAGCGCTCGGAGCTCACGGTCGAGGGCACGCGCGAACAGCTCGGATCCGCCGATCGTCGAGAGAAGCTTCTTCGCGATGACGACGCGCACGTCGTGAGGCTAGGCGAGCGCCTCGTCCGCGGGCAGATGCGCACCGATCGCCCGCTGATGCGCGTCCTCGACGCGGTCCATGACGCGATCCCAGTCCCACCGCTCGTGGAGCTTGGCGTTGCCAGCGCGGCCCATCTCGGCTCGCAGCTCGGGTTCGTCGAGGAGGCTGGTGACAGCGTGGGCGATCTCAGCCACTTTCTGCGGAACGAGCAGCCCGTCCACGCCGTGCGCGATCACTTCACGCAGCGGCGGGATGTCCCCGCCGATCACAGGCTTTTCGTGCAGCCATGCCTCGAGGTAGCCGATGCCGAACGTCTCGTGAGCCGAAGGCATCGCGTACACGTCGCAGGCGTCGAGCGCCGCCGCTTTCTCATCGGCGCCCGCGCGCACGATCTCGATGATGCGCTCGTCGGTGTAGCGCGCGAACTCGTCGACGAACGCGCCGTAGAAGCCCGGTACGCCGATGAAGACGAAGCGCGCCTCGTTGTGTCGCTGCCACACCAGCTCGGCGGCATCGAGAAGATGGATGTAGCCCTTGTAGCGCTCGCGTCGCCCGACATAGAGGACAAGGGGCGCGTCTGCCGGGATGCGATGACGCGCCCGGAATGCGGCGCCGTCGTGCGAGCGCACCGCGTTCGCGCCCATGCCGGTCGTGATGACGCGGAACGGATCGATGCCCTGCTCGCCGAACCAGCCGCGCTCCCAATCGGTCATGGTCGTGATCACCGTGGCGCGCCGGTAGCGCTGGAAGTCCGCCGGGGTATCGCCGCCGTGGAACTGGCCCGGGTGCGCGAGTGGCGTGAGGACGATCGGGAGGTCCAGCTCGCGCGCGGCGGTGAGCGAGCTGTCGAAGTACTCGCGGCCGACGTTGTGGATCAGATCGCGGTCCTCCGCGTAACTCTCGAGCTCGTCGATGGGCATCATGTCGAGCATCATCGACGCGTCCGCCACCTGTCCGAGGATGCCGCCGCGCGGCTTCACCTGGATGACGTCGACACCGTGATCGTCGAAGCGCCGCCGCGAGTCGAACGCCTGGCCGCAGACGACGCGAACCTCGTGCCCGCGTGCGGCGAGCCGCGTCGCCCACTGATACGTGAGGCTCTCGGATCCGCCCATCGGAGCGTAGTTACGTTTCGTGAACAGGACCTTCATGCCGTTGCGCTCCCGTGCAAAGTCGCTGCCGCGCCGCGGGTCAGGATGCGGCCGCGGTCTCGTCCATACCGATGAACTTCGCCCATGCGCGCTCTCCGGCGCGGACATAAGAGGAATACAGGTATGTCGGCGTGGCCGGTGGCCGTTTCGGTAGACGAAGGAGCGTCATGTGCGATTCCGCCAGCGTGCGACCGCCTTTGCGGTGGTTGCATGCTCGGCAAGCGGCCACCACGTTGTCCCAAGTGTGCTGCCCACCGCGATGTCGCGGCATCACATGGTCCAGCGTCAGGTCGTTCCCTCGCTTGCCGCAGTACTGGCAGGTGTGGTCATCGCGTTGAAGGATCTCCTTGCGCGTGAGCTTCACGACCGGCCGCGGTCGCTTGATGTGATAGACGAGGCGGATGACCGACGGAGACTGCAAGTTGAGTCGCTCGCTCGTCACGACGTGACCGTTCTGCTCGATCACAGTCGCCTTCTGCTTTGAGAGCAGGACGACAGCACGCCGCACGTTGCACACGTTCAGCGGCTGAAAGTCGAGGTTGAGCACGAGCACGTTCGCATCAACGACCGCCATGTTCCGATTCTACGGGCAGGGCGTTACGATTGCGTACACATGGCCTCTCCGCAGAACACCCCCGGAGCGAACGGTTCGACCGGTACTTGGACGCTGAAAAGCGGTCTCGCGCGCATGCTCAAGGGCGGCGTGATCATGGATGTGGTCACGGCGGAGCAGGCGCGGATCGCCGAAGAAGCCGGCGCTGTCGCGGTGATGGCCCTCGAACGCGTGCCGGCGGACATCCGCGCAGCGGGCGGCGTCGCACGCATGAGCGATCCGCAGAAGATCATCGAGATCATGAGTGCTGTGACCATTCCGGTCATGGCCAAGTGCCGCATCGGACACTTCGCCGAGGCGCAGGTGCTGGAAGCGCTTGGTGTCGACTACATCGACGAGAGCGAGGTCCTCACGCCGGCGGATGTGCAGTTCCACGTTCAGAAGCACGACTTCAAGGTCCCGTTCGTGTGCGGCGCGCGCGACCTCGGTGAGGCGCTTCGCCGCATCCACGAAGGCGCGGCGATGATCCGCAGCAAGGGCGAGGCCGGTACCGGCAACATCGTCGAGGCCGTGACGCACCTGCGCGCGATCACGTCCGCGATCCGCGCCCTCGCGGATCTGAAGGACACCGGGCTCGATGCGAAGGCAGAGGAATATCGCGTTCCCGTCGAGCTGGTGCGCGATGTCGCGACGAATCAGCGTCTTCCAGTCGTCCTCTTCTGCGCCGGCGGCATTTCGACACCGGCGGACGCTGCGTTGACCATGCAGCTCGGGGCGGAAGGAAACTTCGTCGGCTCGGGGATCTACAAGTCGGGGGATCCCGCGCGTTTCGCGAAGGCGATCGTCGAGGCCACGACCCACTTCAACGACGCGAAGCTCATCGCCGACGTCTCGCGCGGTCTCGGTGAGCCGATGCGCGGCATCACGCTCGAGACGATCCCCGCCGGCGAACGCCTTGCCGTCCGCGGCTGGTAGTCCTAACAAGACCGCTCGCGTCGGCGTCCTCGGCCTCCAGGGCGACTTCAGCGAGCACCTCGATCGGCTGCGCGAGATCGGCGCTGACGGTGTCGATGTGCGGAGACCGGAGCAGCTCGACGACATCGACGCGCTCATCATCCCCGGCGGCGAGAGCACGACGATCGGCAAGCTCGCGCAGAACTACGGGATCATCCCAAAGCTGCGCGACCGCGCGGCGGCCGGGATGCCCGTGTGGGGGACCTGCGCCGGAGCGATCTTCCTCGCGAAGGATGTCCCCGGTCATCCGCACCCGCTCGCGGAGCTGATGGACATGACCGTCGAGCGAAACGCGTTCGGGCGGCAGATCGACTCCTTTGAAGCGGACCTCGACGTCGAGGGGTTGTCTGGCGGTCCTTTCCACGCCGTCTTCATCAGAGCGCCGAAGATCACGCGCATCGGGTCCGGGGTCGCCGTCCTCGCGCGGCTTGCGGACGGCACTGTCGTTGCCGCGCGCGACGGCAATCTGCTCGCGACGTCCTTCCATCCGGAGCTGACGCGCGACGAGCGCTTTCATCGTCTCTTCCTGTCGTTTGGAAAGCGCTGAGGCCGCGTGCCGGCTCGTGCGGCGACCCCGTTCGACATGCGGCGCATCTCCGCGCTGCTCGAAGCCACGCTGCGGACCCGTGAGGGCATCGTCGCGTCCGCGTTGCCAGCGCCGCTCGCCGGTGGTGCCGTCAGTGGTTGGCGCGGTCTGATGGGTGGTGTCTTCGGCCTCGGTGGGCGCCTGCGCGTCTATCTCGAGGAGTACCGCGGCCAGCTTCGCAGCACCGCGCTCGTGTACGACGGTCGGCGACCCGAGTGGGTCATCCTCGTGCTCGCCGCCTTGCCCGAGCCCGGCGGCACGGACAGCGCGTTCCGCCTGCTGTCCGGCATCAGCGCTTCTGCGGCGCGCAACGGGATGCAGCGCCTCTTCGCGGCCGTGCCCGACGACGTGCGGCCGCGCGAGACGTTCTTCCAGGCGGGCTTCTACTCGTACACGCGCGAGACCTGGTACGCCGCCGCCCGAACCGCCTTGACGGCACCATCGGCGCGCATGGGTGCGCGCGACGCTACGTCAGTCGATGCGCACGACCTGTTCCGCTTCTACGCGATGACGACACCACACGCCGTGCAGCGCGCCGAGCAGCTCTCGATCCAGGACTTCGATCTCGGTCGCCGCGGCGGCGCGTATGACCCGCCGCACCTCATCGGCGGCAACCCGCTCGCGATGAAACGTCGCATGGCGCTCATCGATCACGATCAGTCGAAACCGTGCGCGGTCGCACTGGCGTTCGGCGGCCTCGATCGGCACCCGAACGTGCTGAAGGTGCGCACCGGCGATGGCGACGTTGACATGGCGCGCGATCTCGTGCGCGCGGCCGTTCGCGCCCTGCCGCCGGGTCGGCCGAACACCTCGCCGGTGCGCTCCTACGAGGAGCACGTGGCGCGCGCGCTGCTCTCCGAAGGCTTCCGCGAGGCCGCGACGGCGATGCTCTTCGTCAAAGAGCTCGCCGTCCGTGTCGAGGAGCCGGCGCTCGCGCCGGCAGTGGTGCGCTAGAGGCCGGCTAGGTGATCACGCTCGGCATGTACTTGAACTCCATGCGTTCGCAGTAGAGCTCGGCGGTCATTCGGGCGGGTGCGTCCGCGTTCGGCTCGCCCGCCTCGGCGTCCAGCTTGAAGATGCCGAGGTTGAAGAACTTGATCTCGAGGAGCTGCTCCTGCAGGTTGGCGGAGAGGAACAACAGGCGTCCGTTCTTCTCCTGATCCTGACCGTTGTTGCCTTGAATGAGGAAACTCTTGTGCCAGTTGACCCACGACTCTGCCGATACCGCGGAGAACGTGATCGCGAGGTTGGGGAACTCGATCTTCGCGGGTTCCCTCTCGTATTCGCGATCGTCGCCGATCTCGTCGGTCACGACGGCCTGTTTGACCGTGAACGCGTCGACCTTGTTCACCCTGGTGCAGTCGAGGCCGTCGATCTCGAGCTTGAAGTTCGACGGAAGCCACAGCTTCTGCTGCTTGCTGACCGAGAGCGTCCCCGAGGCTTTCACGTCCGTGGTGAATTCCGGGGCGAAGTTGAGCCTGAGGTAACCGGCCTCCTTTGAGGACCCGTCGCAGGCGGGGATCGCGGTCTCGGTGATCAGGGCGTCGGAGAACTGACGCTCGCTCTTCACGTCGTACTTGAAGTCCGCGGCGACGACCGCGCCGCTCTTCCGTGCGAAGTTCTTGGTCCACGACGCCGCGATCCAGTCGTAGACCGCCTTATTCATGCTGAAGCCGAGCTGCATGGTGAATTCTTCGTACTTGACGTTCCCGAGGTGCTTGTGCGCGTAGCGGTCCTCACCGACCGTCTCGGTGATGACGCCGGCGGTGGCTCCACCGCCATCCACCGATCTCAGGACGCCGACGTTCGTGCCGTCGAGCTCGAGCGAGAAGTGCCCGCTGACGAACGATCGGATCGGACTCGCGACGCGCCCCCCTTGATCCGGGATCGCGGCCGCGGCCTGCGCCGGCTTCCAGGCGGCCGCTGCGAGCGCGACGCCCGTCGCTCCTGCGGCTGTCCCCAAGAAACGACGACGCGACGTCGTGCCGTTGCCCTGCTCTTCCATCCCCATCCTCCACCGGCCAAGCAGCCGAGCGCTGAACGCTACGGCAGGCGTTCACTCCTCGCAAGGGTCACGAAGCCGAGCGCGAGCATGCGCAGAACGGTCGTCAGCGCTTCCTTCTGAAACTCGGACTCGTCGATCCCGTCCGCGGCGAACTGCCTGGCCGTGTCCGCGATCGCGTCGCGCAGTGAGCGCCGCCCGTCGAGGCGCGCCAGAAGATGCGCGGAGAAGGCGTCGACAGTGGCTTCGAATCGGATCCCGCGTTCGAGACGCAGCGACGCCGCCTCGACGACGAACGTGCCGTCGCGGCCACGGAGCACCTGTTCCAGCCGGTGCGCGGGCGTCAGCGTCAGCGTCGCGTCGAGCAGTTGCGTCGGGTCGGTGAGCGAGACGATGTAGTCCTGCGCGGCGATGAGCTGTTCGATCTGTTCACCTGAAGCCGGCTCCTTCTGGCCGCCCAGATCGTCGAAGCGGACCCAGTTCCGCGCGCCGCTGCGTTTCCGGAGTATCGCCGCGCCGTAGCCGACCGCGGCAAAACCGAGGTCGCCGAGGTAGGCGGTCCATCGGTCGAGTGCCGTCGCGAATTCCGCACTCCGGGCTTGCAACGGAGCGTTCCAGGTCGCCGCGTACAGCAGAGGCGGCTCAGTCGAATGGTGGAGGATCCAGATGTCGCATGGGAGATCGGCGACCCACGGACGTAGTCGATCGGTCCATGCCTCTCCCTTCCCGACGCCCCAGCTGATGAGGACGAATGCAAGACCGCCCTCCTCCAGGTGTGTGGCGGCCTGCTGCAGCATCTGCCGGCTGACGTCGTCGCCGCGCAGCCCGCTATCGCGAAAGACCATGGCGATCTCCGGCGAGATGACGAAAGGCGGATTCGAAACGATGAGGTCGAATCGCTCGCCGGCGACCGGTTCGAAGAAGCTTCCAGCGCGGCACTCGACATTGTCGGCGCCGTTCAGCAGGGCGTTGAAGGCGGTGAAGTTCAGCGCGCGAGCGTTGATGTCGCATGCGACGACGCGTTCCGCGTGCCCGGCGGCGAGCACGGACTGGATGCCGCTTCCCGCGCCGATGTCCAGTGCACGCGCGATGGGCCGACGGACGGTCAGGCTTGCCAACAGGATCGACGAGCTTGCAACTCCCATGACGTGGTCGGCGGGCAGATCGGCCGAGCCTTCCCGCGCGCGATCACAGGCGATGACGAGGTCGCCGGAGGGAAGGATGCGGACCGTCGACTCGATGCCGCCGGTCGACCTGCGGATGATGCCGAGCTGCAGCGCGTGCTCGACCGTGAGCGGAGCGAGTGCCGCGCGCGCATCCGCGGGCGGAACGGACAGCCCCAGGAGGAACAGCCGGAGAAGGTCGGCGAGCCGCTCGCCTTTCGGGAGCAGCCGCACGACGATGGGAATGTCGGCGGGACGCGGAGTGAGATTGTCGCCGCCCGCCCTCAGCATCGGCCGCATCCGTTGCGGCTCGTAACCACCGGTGCGAAGTGCCTCCCGCAGCCGCGTGATCCCGTCGCGGTCCCGCGCATCGAGCGTGACGGACCGTTCACTGGCCTTCCCCTTCACCGGCCGGGATGGTAAGGCGGCCTCGATATGCTCTTTAGTGAATGCAGCAGAGCGACGAGCTCGAGGCGCTGCTCAGGGGACTGCCTCCTGACCTCGCGCAGCGCGTGCGCGCGCTGGACGGACTGGAAGGGCTCCTCGAGATCGTGATGGATCTCGGTCGCCTCCCTGAGGCGCGCTTCGCGGGCCGCGAGGAGATGTTGTCGCAGCGCGAGGTGTCCGCCGAGGACCTCGCGTATGTGATCTCGCACGTCGGCCAATTCGGTGGCGACAACCGCGCGGGGATCGAGCGAACGCTGCACCGCATCAGCGCGCTGCGTAACCGCGCCGGCAAGGTCGTCGGCCTCACGCTCCGCGTCGGCCGCGCCGTGTACGGGACCGTCGAGATCATCCGCGACATCGTCGAGTCCGGGCGGAGCATCCTGCTCCTCGGCCGGCCGGGTGTCGGCAAGACGACGATGCTGCGCGAGGTCGCGCGCGTCCTCGCCGACGATCTGGCGAAGAGGGTCGTGATCGTCGACACCTCGAACGAGATCGCCGGCGACGGCGATGTCCCGCACCCGGGTATCGGCCGCGCGAGGCGGATGCAGGTGCCGACACCGTCACTGCAGCACGCGGTGATGATCGAGGCGGTCGAGAACCACATGCCCGAGGTCGTCGTCATCGACGAGATCGGGACCGAGCAAGAAGCCGCGGCGGCGCGCACGATCGCGGAGCGCGGCGTTCAGCTCATCGCGACCGCGCACGGCCAAACGCT
>DATEZK010000263.1:0-7426 GCA_035255665.1 Candidatus Limnocylindria bacterium | reverse complement strand
CCCTCGTCGATCCAGTCCGCTGCTGCGAGCTGACGGTCGAGGCCGGTCGTGACCATCGCCGCATCGGCGCCGGCCGCGATCGCTCGCGTCACGACCTGCTCGGGCGCCTCGACGTCGGTGATGCCTTTCATGTCGAGCGAGTCCGTCACCGCGAACCCGGTAAAGCCGAGCTCGCGTCGAAGGAGGTCGGTGAGGATCCTCCGTGACACGGTCGCGCCGTCCTTTGGATCAAGCGCCGGGTACCGCACGTGCGCGGTCATCACACCGCTTGCGCCGGCGGCGAACGCCGCCCTGAACGGAACGAGCTCGCGCGCCTCGAGCGTGGCACGGTCGACGTTCGCATCGGGTCTCAGCAGATGAGAGTCCTGCGAGGTGTGCCCGTGACCGGGGAAGTGCTTGGGCGTCGTCGCGACACCCACACCCTCGCTGCCGCGGACCCACGCGGCCGCGAATTCGGCAACGCGCCGCGCATCGTCGCCGAACGCGCGCGTGCCGATCACGGGATTGCGCGCGTCGGAGTTCACGTCGCATACCGGTGCGTGATTCACGAGGATGCCGTCGGCGCGCAGACCTTCACCAACAGCGCGCGCTGCCCGCTCCGCGTACGCGGGATCGCCGGTCGCGCCTATGGCCATCGCGCTCGGGAACGTCGCGCGATATCCGATGCGGATCACGGTCCCACCTTCCTGGTCGATCCCGACCGGCACGGGTGGCAGGCCGCCGCGCCGCGCCGCATCCTGGGCTTCGCGCAGCAACGCGCGGACTTGATCCTTCGACTTGATGTTCCCGCGGAAGGCGAAGAGCAGGAGACCGCCCACCGTGCCGCTTCTGATCGCGTCGAGCAGGGCACCAGGCACCTGCGGCCCGTCGAAGCCGGCCCACACCAGCGCACCGGTGCCGAGCTTGACGCGCGCGCCCAGCTTCACGCGCGCCGGCGTCGGTAGCGCGAGATCGTGAGCTGACCGAAGGGCCGTCCACGCTGGGACCAGTACGTGACGCGCTCGAGAACGATCCGGCGGATCTGTTCGGGCGTCGGCACGATCGGCGCGATGCGTCGACGGCTGCGTGGTCCGGCGATGTGACCCCCGAGCGCGTCGATCACGTCCTTCACTCGCTCGTCGATCTCATGGATATCGAGCGGTCGATTGCCGAGATAGAGAGCGATCCGCAGCTCGAGCGGGTCGCTGTCGCGATAGCCGACGCCGCGGCTCGTTTGCGCTTCGAGCACGGCCGCGTGCACGCGCCGTCGCCATTCGTTGCTTGGCGCGGCGTAGCCCGGGAGGACCGTGCTGATCGTGAAACGCCGCTTCGCCACTGGAACACAAGCCTAGCGAGGTAGGTACGATGCCGCGATGCGCACCCCGACGTTTCCGCTGATCCCGATTCCTACGAAGCTCACGTCTCGTGGCGGCACGTTCTCGCTGACCGCCTCGACGCAGATCGAGGCCTCGGACGCGCTGCGCGCGCACGCCGAGCGCCTGCGGGACGAGCTGCGCCCGGCGACAGGTTTCCCGCTGCCGATCGTGACGCGCGCGAGCGGGTCGCGCATCACGCTCGCGCTCGACGAAGCCCTCGCCCGTGTTGGAGAGGAGGCGTACCGGCTGAGCGTCGCCGCCGACGCGGTCGTCATCACGGCCGCTCGGCCGGTCGGCGTCACCCACGGCACGCAGACGCTGCGCCAGCTCTTGCCGCCGGCAATCTTCCGCCGCGCGGTCACGTCCGATGGCGCATGGACGGTCCCGGGTGTGGAGATCGAGGACAAGCCGCGATTCTCGTGGCGAGGAAGTCATCTCGATGTCGGGCGGCACTTCATGCCGAAGGCGACCGTGCTCAAGCACATCGATCTGCTCGCGCTGCACAAGCTCAACGTCTTTCACTGGCACCTCACCGAGGACCAGGGCTGGCGGATCGAGATCAAGAAGTATCCGAAGCTCACCGAGGTCGGCGCGTGGCGGAAGGACAGCATGATCCCGCCTCTCACCAGAGATCCGGCGCAGCGCAAGTTCGCCGGTCAACCGCATGGCGGGTTCTACACGCAGGACGACGTGCGCGAGGTCGTGCGCTACGCCGCAGACCGCGGGATCACCGTCGTTCCCGAGATCGAGATGCCCGGCCATGCACTCGCCGCGATCGCGTCGTATCCGGAGCTCGGGAACACCAGCACCAAGCACGAGGTCCAGACGTATTGGGGCATCTCCCCGCACGTCTTCGGCGTCGGCGACAACGTGCTCAAGTTCCTAGAGAACGTCCTCGAAGAAGTGCTGTCCCTCTTCCCGTCGAAGTTCATCCACGTCGGTGGCGACGAGTGCCCGAAGGTGGAATGGAAGGAGAGCGCCGCGGCGCAGGCGCGCATGAAGGAGCTCGGGCTCAAAGACGAGGACGAGCTGCAGAGCTGGTTCATCACGCACTTCGACAAGTGGCTCGCAGCACGTGGCCGGCGCCTGATCGGCTGGGACGAGATCCTCGAGGGCGGCCTCGCTCCGGGCGCGACCGTGATGAGCTGGCGCGGCGAGAAGGGCGGCATCGCGGCCGCGAAGGCCGGACACGACGTGGTCATGGCGCCCGAGAAGCCCACGTACTTCGACTACGACAACTCGGAGAACGAGCCGATCAAGATCCGCCGGCTGAACACGCTCGCCGAGGTCTACGCCTACGAGCCGGTGCCGAAGGAGCTGAGCGCCGATGAAGCGGAGCACGTTCTCGGCGCGCAGGGCCAACTCTGGACCGAGTACATGCCCGATCCGCAGCGCATGGAGTACATGGCGTGGCCTCGGCTATCCGCGCTCGCGGAAGTGATCTGGTCACCACGCGAGACCCGCGACGCGGCCGACTTCGCGCGCCGTTTAGAGACGCATCTCGAGCGGCTGCGGATCCTCGACGTGAATTACTGGAAACCGCCTCGCACGAAGTAGGGCGACGCTAGCGGCTGACGTTCACCTGTAGCTGGTGATAGCCGGTCGCGCCGTTCGGGAACGGCTGACGGCTGACCGGTGTCTCGGTATCGCCACGACCGTCGGTCGCGCGCGCCTGCAGCGTGTGCGTCCCAGTGTTCGGCGGCGTCCACTGCGCCGACCAGCGGCGCCAGGTGAGCGGTCCCGCTGCGGCTTCGAGCTTCGCCGTCTGCCAGGTGCGTGCGCCATCGAACGAAAGCTCGACCTTGGTGATGCCACGCGATCCCGCGAACGCGATCCCCGCGATCGTGACCTCGCCGCCGTTCCACCTCAGAGTGCGCGCGGGTACGTCGATGCGCGTGCCGGTGTTCACGACGGCGCCGTCCGACCAGCCACCTTCCTGCCAATAGCCCAGCTTGTCGAAGGACGCGACCTCGATCGAACGAAGCCACTTCACGTTCTTCATGCCGTAGATGTTCGGCACGAGCGTGCGCACCGGATAGCCGTGGTCCTGCGGCAGCGTCTTGCCGTTCATCAGATAGACGAGCAGCGTCTCCGGCTCCATCGCCTTCGCGATGGGGAAGGAGTCGACGTAGCCGTCGACCGATGTCAGCACGACGTCGAACGCCTTGTCCGTCGGGCGCGCGCGCTGCAGCAAGTCGCGCATGCGTACGCCGGTCCAAACGGCGGTCCCGATGAGCTCACCGCCGGTCGGGTTGCTGATGCATTCAAGGGTGTGGACCTGCTCGATGGCGTCGAGGTCGAGCAGCTCGTCGTACGTGAGAGCGAACGGCGCTTCGACCGCTCCGGTGACGTCCAGCCTCCACGTCGCGATGTCGACGCGCGGCTTCACCAGCGTCGTGTCGACGGTGTAGTGATCCTCGTTCGCGGTGATGCGCGGCGTGATGCCCTCGAGCGCGTCGATGTCGGGATCGGCGGGCGCGAGGGTCACCGCCTGCACGAGATGGCGCGCGAGCGACGGGATGTTGCCGAGTCGCGCGCCGGCGATAGGTGCAGCGCGCGTGAGCGCTAGACCGCCAAGCGCGACGACGCCAGCGACCGCCGCGCCGCCCAGCAGGAAGCGCCTGCGCGACGCCACCGGCTCTGCGTCGCGCGCGAGTGCGGCGGGCGCGAGATAGCTGAGCGCCAGCGCATTCGCAGCGAGGCCGACCGCGGCATCGACGAGGCTCGTGCCGAGATCGATCTTCTCGGCCGCGAACAGCTGTCCCAGGACGACAGCGACGATCCACGGCGCGCCGACGATGCCCAACACCGCTCGATCGCTGCGCTGCGACGAGACCGCGAACACACCTGCGACACCGCCCGCGACGAGGAACAACGCGAGCACTCCAATGACGAGGAGGGCCTTCGCCCAGAAGTGAAGCAATTCGATCAGGGGGATGGAGATCCAGCCAGGGAGGACGTCGATGATGGCCTGACCCAGCGCGAGCGGCGTGAAGGGCAGCCCCACGAGCGAGACGAGGAACGCGACGTTGAGCGCGAGGAACATCGCGAGGACACCGACCAGAAGGCCAGTGCGCTGGCGCGGCGTGAGGCGTCCCATGTATGGCACGATACGACCCGTTGCCAGACCTTCTTCCTCCGATGACCGCGGAGGATCTCTACGCCTTTCGATTCCTGAGCGACGCGCAGCTGTCACCTGACGGCGCGCGCGTGGCCTTCGCCGTGCGCACCGTGGCGCCGGAACGCGACGGCTACCGCTCGGCCATCTGGCTCGTCCCGTTCGATGGCTCAGCCGAGGCGACGCGTCTCACCGCTGGACCGGGTCAGGACACGCTTCCGCGCTGGTCGCCGGATGCGCGGACGCTCGCCTTCGTCTCCGACCGCGCCGCCCCCGAGAAGGCCGACGGCAAGAAACGCAAACCGAAGAACGTGTTCGTTCTCTCCCTGGACGGCGGCGAGGCGCGACAGCTCACCTCGTTCGACGACGACTGCGGCGACATCGCGTGGTCGCCCGATGGACGCCGGATCGCGTTCACCGTCAAGGACGCGAAGGCGGAGGGCGCCGACGACGATGCCGCTCCGCGCGTCTACGAGCGCATGCGGTACAAGACCGACGAGGGGTATCTCTCCGACCAGCGCCGCAAACACGTGTGGATCGTCGATGTCGCTGGATCTGAGCCGCGGCGCCTCACCGACGGCGATTGGGATGACCAGCATCCGGCGTGGTCGCCTGATGGCCACGAGATCGCGTTCGTCTCGAACCGCAGCGCGGATCGGGAGCGGAACACGGTCGCTGACATCCACGTCACATCCGTCACCGACGGCAAGCTCCGCCGAGTGACCGACGAAGTCGGCCAGTACGGCAACCCATCGTGGTCACCCGACGGCGCGACGATCGCGTGCTACGGCGTCGACAAGGCGCTCGGCTCCTCCGCGAGGAACGTGCACCTCTGGCTCTGGCCGGCGGCCGGCGGGGGCAAGGGCACCGACCTGCTCGCGAAGTGGGATCGCACCGTCGGCTCGGTCGTCATGAGCGACATGCGCGCGCAGGTGCAGACGCTCGCGCCGAAGTGGAGCGCCGACCGCACGCGCGTCATCTTCGTCGGCTCGGACCAGGGCACAGCCAACGTGTACAGCGTTCCCGTGGCTGGCGGCGACGTGGATGCCGAGACGCTCGGCGCACATCAGGTCGTCAGCCTGTCGCTCGCGAGCGACGCGCGGCGGTTCGCTTGCGTCTTCTCACACGCGACGTGCCCCGGTGACGTCGCGGCCGGCGAGCTCGGCAAGGGTCTTCGTTGTCTCACTGACCTAAACGGCGAGCTCCTGCGAACTCGTCACATCACGCCCCCGGAGCGAGTCGAGTTCAAGGGCGCGGATGGCTGGATGGTCGAGGGCTGGCTCATGAAGCCGCGCGGCTTCGATGCCGCGAAGAAGTGGCCGCTGGTCCTCGAGGTGCACGGCGGTCCGCACTCGACGTACGGCAACGGCTTCTTCCACGAGTTCCAGGTGCTCACCGGCCGCGGGTACGGCGTCCTCTACACGAACCCGCGCGGCAGCCACGCGTACGGCGAGAAGTTCTCGACCGCGTGCGTCGGCGATTGGGGCGGCAAGGACTACGACGATCTGATGGCGGGCGTCGATCACGCGCTCAAGTCGGGGTGGGTCGACGAGAAGCGGCTCTACGTGACCGGCGGAAGCTACGGCGGGTTCATGACCAACTGGATCATCGGCCACACGACGCGCTTCCGCGCCGCGGCGACGCAGCGGAGCATCAGCAACAACATCTCGGCCTTCGGGACGAGCGACATCGGTTGGCATTTCTGGGAGCACGAGATGGGCGAGGCGAACCCCTGGCGCAACGCCACCAGACTCATCGAGCGCTCACCGCTCACGTACGTGCCGAAGGTGAAGACCCCGCTCCTGATCCTTCACGCCGAGCGCGATCTCCGCTGCCCCATCGAGCAGGCCGAGCAGTTCTTCATCGCGCTCCGCTGGCACGGCGTCGAGACGACGTTCGTCCGCTTCCCTGAGGACAACCACGACCTCACGCGCGGTGGAAAGCCGCGCAATCGCGTCGAGCACGCGAAACGCATCGCTGATTGGTTCGACGCTCACCCCTGACGCTGCACGGCGGCGGACGTCTCTGTCGCTCAAACTCGCCCGCTCCGTTCCATCCTCGCAACTAGCGTCGATCCCGCGGGCTCAACTTCGCTCCAGAGACGTCCGCCGCCGTGCTTTCGTCAGCGTCTCCCTGCAAGGCTTGCGGCGAGCGCGACGAACGTCCCGAGCCCCATGACGACGATCGTTGATGAGATCGCGCGACCCGCGACGGTAACGGGCTCCGGCGTCGTGTGGCCGGCCGTGACCAGCGTCGCGATCGCCCACGCGTAGCCGCTCAGCACGTTCGGGAACGCCGCCGGCTCGACCCACTGGATCAGCAGGCCGCCGGCGAGGATCACGACGAACAGCACACCGACGATCGCGAGCGCGGCCGCGCGTGTCAGCGGACGACCGAGGCGGTCGTAGGCGACACCGACCACGACGAACGCCCGCAGCAAGCGCGCGGCGCGGAGCACGCGCAGGGCCTGCGCCTCCGGTGGGACGAGGAGAGGCGGCGACACGACGAGCAGCGCCAGGTCCCACCAGTGCGAGCGAACGTGCGCGCCGCGATCCGGCGCGCGCCAGAGATCGACGGCGTAGTCGAGCGCGAAGAGGACCCAGATGACCGCATTCGCGACGGTCGCCGCGCCGACGACGCCCGGGTCGGTACTCGTCTCCTCGAGCAGCAGAACCGGCACGAGGAGCAGCGCGAGGAAGAAGATGACCCAGTCGCCGAGCACCGCGTGACGCAGCCTAAGATTCGAGCCGTGCGCGTGCGACATGCGGTCGTGGACGACGCCGATGCGATCGAGCGCGTTCGCACCGACACCTGGCGCGACACGTACCGCGGCCTCATGCCGGACAGCGTGCTCGCCGGACTTGGTTACGACGCGACGCGGCGCCGCGCACAGATGTCCGCGCTGCCGGCGCACGCGTTTGTGCTCGTCGCTGAGGACGACGGGGCGGTCATC
>DATEZK010000262.1:0-5349 GCA_035255665.1 Candidatus Limnocylindria bacterium | reverse complement strand
ATGATCATCCCGTTCTTCGGACCGATCATCGCGATGATCCCGGTCCTCGCGGTCACGTTCTTCGCCGCCGCCGATCGCCTCCTGCTCGTGTTCATCCTTGTCCTCGCGGTGCAGCAGGTGCTTCTCAATGTCGTCGGGCCGCGCATCATGTCGCGGAGCATCGGCATCCATCCGATGTTCGTATTCCTCGCCCTGCTGCTCGGCGCGAAGCTCGCCGGTTTCTGGGGCGTGTTCCTCGCGGTACCGGTGGCCGGGATCATCAACATTTTCGCGCGGTACGCGTACGAGGTCGCGGGTGGACGGAGAGATCGCACACAGGCGCGCACCCTGCTCGCCGAGCGCGCAGCAGCGGCCGCCGCGGCACAGGCCGAAGCGCGCGACGCCACCGCCGACACGCGCCGCGCGCGCGGCCGTGGGACGGATCTGGCCCCGAAACGCGAGTGAGCACGCGGCACATCCTCGTCACGAACGACGACGGGATCGATGCGGACGCGCTCGCGCCGCTCGCCGAGGCGCTTTCGCCGCTCGGTGACGTCGACATCATCGTGCCGGAGCGCAACTGGAGCGGCGCGAGCCACAGCATCACGCTCTTCCGGCCGCTGCGGGTGCGGCGCACGAAGCTTCGAAGCGGCCACCCGGCGTTCATGACCGACGGATCGCCGACGGACTGCGTGCGCCTCGCGGTGCTCGGGTTCCTCAAGCACCGGCCCGACATCGTGGTGAGCGGGATCAACCGCGGCGCGAACATGGGCGACGACATCACGTACTCCGGTACCGTGGCCGCGGCGATGGAGGGCATCCTCTCCAACGTCCCGTCGATCGCGATCTCGATCGGCGCGTACGGCGGCGACATCGACTACGGGGCCGCCGCGAGCTTCGCCGCGTTGTTGACGCGCAACATCCTGGATCGCGGCTTCGCACCCGACACGCTCCTCAACGTGAACGTGCCGCCGCTGCCGCGCGATCAGATCGCCGGCGTCGAGGTGACGCGCCTCGGCAAACGCACCTATCGCGATCAGCTCGTCGAGCGCCTCGACCCATACGGCAATCCGTATTACTGGGTCGGCGGTCCGGCGGTGAGCGGAGAGGCTGAGGAGGGAACCGACGTCGCGGCGATGGGCGCGGGCAAGATCAGCGTGACACCGATCGCCCTCGACCTCACGAATCACACACTGCTCGAGGAGCTCGCGCGCTGGGATTGGGGCTGGTCCGCTCCGGTCGAGGTCACAGCGGACTAGGTGCGACGCGCGCGGCTGCCTATCACCGCCGGAGACGTCGCGCTCGGTCTCGGCGTCGCGATGGGCGTGTTCGCGCTCTTCGCATTCGGCATCACCGATTACCGCGAGCGCATCGAGTCGTCGAGCGACTTCTCCGGCTTCTGGGCCGGACCACGAGCGATCGTCCTCGGCATCGACCCGTACGACCCACAGGTCTGGATCCGAACCGCCGCGGAGCTCGGTACGAAGCTGCCAGACACGGACGTGTACGCGTACCCGCCGTGGGTGGCGTTCGCGTTGCTGCCGTTCGGGCTGCTCCCACTGTCCATCGCGACCGACGTCTGGACCGGGCTGGGCCTGGTCGTCGCGGTCATCGCGCTACGAGGGCTACTGCAGGTGACCGTGCCCGACATCCCGCTGGTGCACTGGGTCGCCGGCGTCGCGCTGCTCGTGTCCCAGCCCGGGATCGCGACCTATTTCAACGGGCAATGGACGTACTTCCTTCTGGCGGCATCCATCGGCGTCTACCTCCTGCATGCGGCGCGTCCCGCTCTTGCGGGCGTACTTGCGCTCAGCGCGCTGCTCAAGCCACAGCTCTTCGTCTTCGCCCTCTGGTCGTGGCTCCGGGCCGCGGCCGCGCGGGGACGCTTCCGCATGTTCGCGCTCACGTCTTTGGGGGGGGCCGCGCTGATCGTCGCGGCGGCAGCGCTCATCACTCCACGCTGGCTCGAGGCCTGGTTCACCAGGGCGCTCACGATCCGCGTCACCGATCCCACGACGCCAACGCTGACCGCGGCGTTCGCCGACATCGTCGGCGATGTCGCGCCGTTCGCGGCGGCCGCGACCCTGCTCGTCGCCGTCGTGCTCGCGCTGCGCTTCGATCCATCCCAGAGGGCGTGGTGGACGGTGTGGCCGGCCCTCTCGATCCTCGGCGCGACGTACACGCGCTCCTACGACCAGCTCCTGCTGCTACCGCCGCTCATCGTGAGCACCGCCGTCGTCGCCGAGAGCTCGCGACGCAAGGCCGTGGCGTACGCGGCATTGTGGGCAACGGTGCTGCTCCCGGGCTCGCTCGCGCTGCAGGGGCTTGCCGCCTACCGCGAGCGAGAGAACTTCACCATCGCGCTGACCGCCGTGGTCTTCCTGATATTCGTGCTGGTCCATCGCCCGTCCGACCGCTCGACCGTCACGTCAAGCTGAGCGAAGCGTCGGTCGTCACGCCGCTCGCCGGCGCGCCACGCGAGCGGCCGCGCGAAGAACGGACCCGCGAACGCGAACGAGTGGTATTCGCCGTTCTCGCCACATGGATCGATGCCGGTCCGCCGCACGTCACGGACAAAGTCGCTGTCGATGACACGGCCCAGCCAGGAGACGTCGAGCTTGGCGGTCTCGACGCACGTGAGGACGGCCCGTCCACCGATCGAAACGAATTCCTCCAGCAGGGAAGCGGGATCCTCGCCCCACAGCGGCTCGACGTGCTCCAGGCCCGCCCCGCGCGTGCGCTCCTCGTACCAGGCGCGCACGTCGGTGAGGTGGATGTCGCCGAACACCACGCCGCCGCAACCCTGTTGAACGAGCGTGGCGAGGGCGTGGCCCAGCGACTGGTCGAATGTCTCCCAATCCGTCGGGACGCTCACCAGCGGCACGCCCGCCGCGTCCGCCTGTATCGCGATCGCATCGATCGGCGTGGCGTGGAAGCGCACGCGCCCCGTGGCGCGGTCGTGGATGTTGACTAACCAGTCGACGCGCAGCCCGAGACGCCGCGCGCGCCAAAGCGCGAGAGCGCTGTCCTTGCCACCCGACCACATCAGCGCGTACCCGCTCATTCGACGACCCCGTAACGCTCGTCGACGACGCCGGCGCGTACCACATGGACGCAGAGCCCGGCGATGCAGCCGTTGGAGGTGCACCGTGCCGTGCAGAGATGACCGCGCGCGCAGGGTATGCAGAATCTCGCGCCTCTGCAGACGTCGCAGCGCGCGTAGCGCGCGGGATCGAGCGCCCGGTCGCACCCGGTGCAGCGGTCGTCAGCCAGCACGGGCGTGGACCGCGTTCCCTTCTGCGGCTGGCTCGGGGATCACGAAGGGCCGCCCGTCGTGCGCGACGACGCGGAGTCCCGGACCGAACACGGCAGAGATGAGCTCGGCCGTGATGACAGTGCGCGGCTCGCCCTCGCGGATGACCTCGCCGTCCGCGAGCAGGACGACGCGCGTTGCGAACGCCGCCGCCAGATTCAGGTCGTGCAGCACCGCGACGACCGCGAGGCCCCGTACGCGAGCGAGAGTCGCGACGCGCTCGAGCGTCGCGCGCTGGTGCGTCGGGTCCAGGTGCGCCGTCGGCTCGTCGAGGAGCAGCACGCCGGCCTCCTGCGCGAGCGCCATGGCCAGCACCGCGCGCTGACGCTCGCCGCCGGACACCCGGTCGATGCGCCGGTCGGCGAGGTCCGTGGCCCCGATGTCCTCCAGCGCGCGGGCGACGGCCCGCGCGTCATCCGCGCCAAGCGTTCCGAACGGCCCGAGCCGCGACGTCCGGCCCAGCGCGACGATCTCGCGGACCGTGAACGGAAAGAGGGTCTCGAAGACCTGCGGCACGACCGCGATGTGCCGAGCGATGGAGCGGCGATCGAGCGCCGTCACGTCGGTGCCGTCGATCGTCACGCTTCCGGCCTCCGGTCGCAGGAGTCCGGCCAGTACGCGTAAGAGCGTGGATTTGCCGGCGCCGTTCGGGCCGATGAGCGCGACGACCTCGCCCGCCTGCGCGTCGAGATCGACGCCGCGCAGCACCACACGGTCGCGGTAGCCGGCCCGGATCCCGCGCGCCACGATGCTGCTCACAGGAGTCGCACTACACGATCTCCCGCCGCGAGCGCACCAGCAGGACGAGGAAGAACGGCGCGCCGACGAGGCCAGTGATCACACCCACCGGCAGTTCCGCGGGCGCGAGCGCGGTCCGCGCGCCGAGATCCGCGAGCACGAGCGCGATAGCGCCGGCCGGGACGCTCGCGACGAGGAGGCGGCGGTGCGTCGCACCCAGCAGGAACCGGAGCGCGTGCGGGATCACAAGTCCGACGAATCCGACCAGGCCGGCGATCGCGACGGCCGCGCCCGTCAGGAGCGCGGTCGTGGCGAGTACCGCGGCGGTCGTCCGATCCAGGTCCACGCCCAGCGCCGCTGCGGTCTCCTCGCCGAACGCGTACGCGTCGATGCGTGGCGCGAGCAGGAGCGCGGCTATCACACCGACGGCGACAACGATCGACGCGACCGCGAGCTCGCTCCAGTTGATGACAGAGACACCACCCTGCAGCCAGCCGAGTACCGCACGTAGACGGAGCGCGAGACGATCGCTCGAGACGAGGACAAACGTCACGAGCGCGCCCGCGAACGAGGTGAGCACGACGCCAGCGAGGAGCACGGTGAGCACTGTCGTTCTGCCCCCGAGGCGCGCGAGCCGCCACACGAGCGTGATGGCCGCCATCGCACCGACGAATGCGGCCAGTGGGACCAACGCCGGCTCAAACCCGAGCGCGATGGCGACGACCGCACCGAGCGATGCGCCCGCGGACGTGCCGGTCACGAACGGATCCGCCAGCGGATTTCTCAACATCCCCTGGAGGAGCGCACCGGCAGCCGCAAGCGCTCCCCCGACAAGCGCGGCGCCGAGGACACGAGGAAGGCGCAGCTCGCGGATGATCGTGCCGTTCGTGCCCTCGGCGCCGAACAAAGCCGAGAGCACATCGCCGGGCGCGATCGGCACGGCGCCCACGAGGATGCCCGCGGTCGCGCTCACGACGAGCGCGACCGCGAGCAGCGCGAAGACGGTGACGGTCCGCACTAGCGGAAAAGCTCCGGATGCACGAGACGCGCGTACGCTTCCGCCGCCTCGCCGACACGAGGCCCGGGCCGGTTGATGAGGTTGGGCGCGATGCTGACGATGCGGTTGTTCTTCACCGCGTTGATCGCTGCCCACCCGGATCTCGCCGCGACCTGGTCTGGCTTGGCCGAATAGTCCGCCGCGGCGAGGACGATGATCTCGGGATCGCCTCGCAGGATCTCCTCCGCCGACAGCTGCGGGTACGCGCTCGTCGCGCGCGCCGCGATGTTCTGTCCGCCGGCGATCTCGATGAGATCGTGGA
>DATEZK010000261.1:0-2141 GCA_035255665.1 Candidatus Limnocylindria bacterium | reverse complement strand
GCGTGGCGCTGGTTTTCCACCAGCACCAACCCGCGGGGAACTTCCCGTCCGTGTTCTCAGAGGTGACCGAGCGTGCGTACGCGCCGCTCGTGGCCGCCTTGTATCGCCATCCCGAAGTGAAGGCGAGCCTCCACTTCTCGGGACCGCTCCTGGACTGGCTCGAGGCGAACCGGCCGGACGTCATCGGCGATCTCTCCGACCTCGTTCGGCGCGGCCAGATCGAGCTTCTGTCGGGCGGCTACTACGAGCCCGTGCTCGTCGGCGTGCCGCGGCGGGACGGCGTGGGGCAGATCCGCGCTTTGACCGATCGGGTTCACGCGATCTTCGGGCAGCGACCCCTCGGCGCCTGGCTGACCGAGCGCGTCTGGGAACCGCACCTTCCATCGCTCCTCGCTGAGGCGGGCATCGCGTACACGGTCCTCGACGACGAGCACTTCCTGCGCGCGGGTCTGAAGAAGGACGAGACCGGCGAGTCCTATATCACCGAAGACCAGGGCCTCCCGGTCATCGTGTTCCCGGGGAGCATGAAGCTCCGCTACCTCATCCCGTTCCGCGACGTGAGCGCGACGATCAAGGAGCTGCGCGAGCGCCATGCCGCCGGCGCGCGTCTCGTCGTGTACGCGGACGACGGCGAGAAGTTCGGCGCGTGGCCCGGCACGTACCAGCGCGTTCATAAGGACGGCTGGCTCGAGCAGTTCTTCAGCGCGCTCTCGCAGGCCGACTTCATCCAGACCGCGACGCTCGAGGACGCGTGGATCTTCCAGAAGCCGGCGCGCCGCATCTACATCCCCGGCGGCGCGTATCCGGAGATGAGCGCGTGGGCGCTCGACGCGGCCGCGGCGCGTCGTCTTCAGCAGGCGCGCCACAAGCTCGGTGAAGATCTCGAATCACTCGTGACCGCGCCGCTCTGGCGCAACTTCTTCGCGAAGTACCCCGAGTCCAACGCGCTCCACAAGCGGATGCTCATCGTGTCCGAGGAGCTCGCGCGCCGCAGCATCCTCGATTCGTCGATGGAAGTGCGGCAGGCGCAGCAGAACCTCTGGCGCGCGCAGGGCAACGACGTGTACTGGCACGGTGTCTTCGGCGGCATCTACTTCCCGCACCTGCGCAGCGATGCGTACGCGTCGCTCCTCAAGGCGGAGCGCATCCTGTCGGAGCGTCGCGTCGCCGCGGGTGAGTCGCGCGACTACGACGTCGATGGATACGACGAGTACATCTTCCGCGGCAATGCCGGCGCGGTGTTCGTGCACGTGCAGGGCGGCTGCGTCATCGAGTGGGACATCTACGCGTCGGCGACGAATCTCGTCGACACGCTCGCGCGCCGGCCCGAGGCGGAGCACGACGAGCTGCGTCGCGCCGAGAAGTCGGGCAAGGTGCTCGTCGGCAAGGCCGCCGAGAAGGAAACGAAGTCGATCCACGACGCCGTGCGCGCGAAGGAGCGCGGGATGTCGAAGCAGCTCGAGTACGATCCCGCGCGCCGCGGGCTCTTCCAGGACAGCTTCACCGTTCGCAAGGGCGAGCTGGTCAATCTCCACGCGGTGTACTACGCGCTCACACCGCAGCGCGAAGCGCGCACCGTGAGCCTCACGCTCGAGCCGCCGGCGCGCACGCTTGCTGCGACGCCGGGCCTTGGGATCCGCAAGGACATCCGCATCGCGGACGAGGGGCTCGCGGCCGGCGTGCGGTACCGCCTGCGCAACGACGGCGACGAGACGATCGAGCTGTCGTTCACGAGCGCATCCAACCTCGGGCTCCTCGGCGAGCACGAGGCGCTGGACGTGATCACCGTGGGTACGCGCAAGACCACCGCGGGGAAGCCGATCGAGGTGCGCAACGTGGCCGAGGTGCAGGTGCACTCCGAGTCCAAGCACTTCGACCTGACGCTGGCGATCGATCCGCCCGCGCTGGTGGCGACGAAGCCGATCTACGCGGTGACCAACTCTGAGTCGGGTTTCGAGCGCATCTATCAGCAGCTCGAGATCGCGATGACGTGGAGCGTCGAGATCGAGCCCGACAGTCACGTCGACCTCGAGATCCGCGGGACCGCTCTCGGTCAGATGGTGGAGCCGGAGGCCGTTCGACCCACCGCGCGCCGACGCAAGGCGACCACGCCCACAGGCGAAACTCCGGCCCGTTCGCGG
>DATEZK010000260.1:0-3110 GCA_035255665.1 Candidatus Limnocylindria bacterium | reverse complement strand
GCAGCGAGCGGATCGCGCCGCGAGCCGCCTCGCTCGCGAGCAGGCGTCGCAGCACGGGATGGTGCTGGGCGAATGCCGGCGCTCCGAGCAATCCGCCCTTGTCGGTCTGTCCCCACCAGATCGCGCGCGCGAGCTCTTCTGCCTCGCGGTGCCGCGACGCGTCGGAGAAGCGCGTCAAACCGGGCACGCCCTCGACGATCGTGACGAGCGGTAGGTGATGCCCGAGCGCGAGGTGCGCGGCGACGTGCACGTAGAGACAGATGCGTTCCGCGACGCTCGCCTGAGAGCTGACCACGAGGCTCTTCGGTCGGTCGTCGCGGTCGGGGCTCACCAGGAGGGCGCGGACGTCGGCGAGCGGCGCGAAGCGGGTGCTCACGCGAAGCTGCTGCTCCAGGTGCGCGCGCAGACGCTCTTCTTCCGCCCGGAGGGTGTGGCTCTCGGCGCGCGGCCTTCCGGTGATCACTTCGGTAGCCATACGCGTAGACCCTCCTCGAGATATTCCTTCAGCGTGTTGCGGTCGGTCAGCTTCGGCAGCGTCGCGGCGAGGTCGCGAAAGATGAGGGACGCGAGCGGCTCGCCGACGAAGCCTGCGAGCACCGCATGGCCCTCATCGGCGATCGACGTGACCGAGAGCTCGCGCTCGCAGCCGAGGATCATCAGCGCGAAGTACAGACGGATGCACTCCTCCGGTGAGTCGATCGCGCGCGCGACCTGCGTCTTGCCGCGCGCGATGCGATGCAGCGTCGCGCGATCGAGAGCGAGCGTTCCGTCCGTGAGGTCGTAGAGGCGGTCGACGAGCGTATCGAGCGACGTGCCCGCGCTCAGCGTCTGGATCGCCTCGGAGACGCGCTGCGCGTTCTGGATCCGCATCGTCGGGAGAGTACCCGGCGCGCCTGTCGCCGCCATCTCACTTGTGGGATGGGTAAGTACTACGTGAGGCGTCTTGTGCGCGCGATGACTGCGCCGCGCGCTCTCCCGACCATGGCCGCGTGCTCCAACGACACGCACTTGCCACCTTCGCGCTGGCTTCGCTGCTCGGCCTCGCGGCGCAGTTTCTCTTCTTCCGACAGCCTCTCGGGCTGAACGCGCTCCTCGTCACGCTTCTCTTCCTCGCCGCGGCGTGGACACGGCGCGATCCTGTGGCGCCGTTTCGCGTCCGCGATGCCTGGCTGCCGGCGAGCGCCGTCGCGTTCGCCGCGTTCTGCGCGGTCCGCGCGGATGCGTCGCTAGTGGCGTTCGACGTGCTGGCGACGATCGCCGCCGTCGCGGCGACGGTCGCCGCATGGAGCGGCGTGCCGGTGAGCGCGCTGCCGGTCGCCGGACTCATCGCCGAAGGCTGGTCGCTGGCCGGCCGCGCGCTCCTCGGCGCCGCCGACCTGCTGATCCCGTCCTGGCGACGGGTGCGGCTCGCGCGCCGGAGATTCGCACGCGCCTCAGGCTACGTCGGAGGCGTTGGCCTCGCAGCGCCGTTCGTGGTCGTCTTCGCGATGCTCTTCTCGTCGGCCGATGCCGTCTTCGCGCGCTCGCTGGAGAACATCTTCGATCTGAAGCGGATCGCCGAGCTCCTGAGCGAGACGCCGGGGCGTCTCTTCATCGCGCTCGCGGTCGCGTGGCCCGCAGCCGGCGCGATGACCGCACTCTGGCGCGTGCCGCGGGACTATCTGATCTCGCGACCGCGGTCGCTGCTCGCTGGGGAGACCGCGACGGTGACCATCATCCTGATCGCCGCGCTCTTCGCGATCTTCGTCGCGCTGCAGCTCGCGTATCTCTTCGGCGGCCGCAACACGCTTGACGCCGCCGCGATCACGTACAGCTCGTACGCGAGACGCGGATTCTTCGAGCTCATCGGCGCAGTCGGGCTCGTCGGCGCATTGCTCTTCGGCCTCGAACTTTTCGTCAGCGGGCGCGGTCGCACCTATCGCGTCGCGGCGTTCGCGCTCCTCGCGCTCACGGCACTGGTGCTCGTCTCCGCCGCCTTCCGACTCGACCTCTATCAGCGCGCGTACGGCTGGAGCGAGCTGCGCTTTTACGCGTTCGCGGCCATCGCGTTCCTCGCGGGCGCTCTCGCCATCTTCGCGTGGAGCGTTTCGCGGGGTCGGATGGCATTCGTCATCATGCCGCTCGCCGTAGCTGCTGTAACTGTGGCCCTCGCTGCGAATGCGATCGGACCGTCCGGCTTCATCGCGCGCGCGAACCTCGATCGGGTCATCGACCCATCGGGGCTGCCCGATGACGCCCAGCGCGCGCTCGACATCCCCACGCTCTGGTCGCTCGGCGCTGGCGCCATCCCCGAAATGGTCGCGCGCCTCGATGACCTGCCGACCAAGGAGCGCATCGCGGTGGCGGACCTGCTCTGTACGACCCTCAGGTGGCGCAACGTCGATGGGGAGGTCGATTGGCGCGGCGTCAACGTCGATCGGGAGCGCGCGCGCCGCGCGCTACAGATGTGCCGCGACCAGCGATAGGCGCCGCGTGGGGAATCCTGTGGGGCGTGATCGCGGCGGCTGTGTTCGCGGCCATGCGCGCTCACTTCTTGCCGGCGCCTCACGAGCTCGCACTTCCGCTCGCAGTGGCGCTGGTCCTTGCTTACCTTCCGTTCAACGTCGCGATCGGAGTTGCAGTGCTGCTGAGCCTTCGTGCTCCGTCGTTCGTCGACCTCATTGGCCTCACGATCGCGTCCGGCGCGGCGATGGGCATGTTTGGGAGTTGGCTGATCACGCGGGCACGGCGCGGTCTTCCGCGATAGACGACTTCCGCGCTAGCTGCGGAGTAGTTCCGCGAGGACGGGGTCGCCTTTCTCTGGCTTCGCACGCACCTGATCCCAGGTGCATTCCTTCGGATCCTTGTCGGGCCGGAAGCGGAGGAAGCGCGTGCCGTGGCGGATGCGTTCGTCCTCCATCTTGTCGTATCGGATCTCGCATACCAGTGAGGGCCGGATCTCGTGCCACGGGAGGTCCTTTCCCTGCGACCAGCGCGACCCCGCGTCGGGCGTCCGTCCCCATTCGCTCGGATCGAACTCCAGATGCCCGGTTTCTTTCAAAGGCGGCAGCATCTGCTGCAGCTGCTTTTGAAGTGACGCGGCGATCCCTGAGGTGTGCCCGACGAAGTCG
>DATEZK010000259.1:0-3152 GCA_035255665.1 Candidatus Limnocylindria bacterium | reverse complement strand
GCGGTGGCGGCGAAGCGTCCCGGCGCGCTAGTCATCGGCGTGGAGCCGACGGGTGCGGATGCGGTGAAACGTGCGCTCGACGCCGGCGCGCCGGTCCCGATGGAGCGCGTGCAGACCGTCGCCGACGGCCTCGCGGCGCCGATCGCGGGCGTCCGCAACCTCGAGATCATCCGTCGCAGCGTGGCGGACGTGGTCCTCGTGCCCGACGAGGTCATCCTCGAGGGTGTGCGCTTCCTCGCCTCGCGCGCTCGGATCATCGCCGAGCCCGCGGGCGGCGCGGCGGTCGGCGCGCTGCTGTCCGGAGCGGTCAAGCCGCGTCCGGGTGAGAACGTCGTGGCCATCGTGTCCGGAGGAAACGTCGACCTCTCTCGCCTGGCCGAGTTTTTTCAGGCGTGAAGCGGGCTGTGCTGTATGCCGACGGCGCGTGTCGCGGCAACCCGGGCCCCGCGGGGTCGGGTGCGGCCCTGGTGGACGGTGACGGACACGTCGTCGCGGAGTCGATGCGCTATCTCGGCCCCGGCACGAACAACGTGGCCGAATACACGGCGCTCATCATCGGTCTCGAGGAAGCGTGGCGTCACGATGTCGAGGATCTCGAGATCCGGATGGACTCCAAGCTCGTCGTAGAGCAGATGAACGGGAAGTGGCGCGTCCGCGACGCGAAGCTGCGCCCGCTCGCGGACCGCGCGCGCGAGCTGCTGGCGCGGTTCCCGAGGTGGAAGCTCCGGCACATCCCGCGCGATGAGAACGCCGTCGCTGACGTCCTCGCGAATCGCGCCATCGACGAGGTCCGGTGAACGAGGGCGAGGATCCGCTCGGCGCACTCGTCGCGCGCAGCGTCGGCGGTGACGTCAAGGACGTCCGCGCCGAAGAGCTTGCGGTCCAGGACGGGATCGAGCGCAAGCGTCTGCATTTCACGCGCGACGGTCGTGTGACCACGGCGCTATTCGAACGGAGCGCACGCGGCACGGTCATGGAAGCGCAGCTGCTGCCGTTCCTCGCGCGCAAGACGCAGCACGTGCCGCGCGTGCACTCGCGCGGGATCCCACCACCTCACGTCTCTCTTGGCCCGTGGCTCCTGCTCGAGGACCTGAGCGACGCGCCGAGCGCGTGCGATGGGGATGCAGTCGAGATCATCAAGGTCAAGATCGCGATCGAACGGGCCGTCGCCGCCGATGGTCCCGCGCTGCGCGCCCTCGGAGTGCCGGTCCGCACTCCGGTCGATGTCGTGCGAGAGGAGGGCGGTGACGCCAACGCCGAGGAGGCCGCGCGCGAGCTGACCGCGTGGCCGGTCCGGCTCGTGCATGGCGACCTCACCTGCGAACGCGCTCGCCGCGCGGAACGCGGAGTCGTCATCACGCGATGGTCGATGGCGCATCTCGGCTGCGCTCTCCTTGACGCGGTCCATCTCGCGGCCGACCTGCGTGAGAACGGTCGAGCACGCGATGCCGATGCGGTGGTGGAGCACTACATCGCGGAGAGCGGTGGTCCCGACGACGACGCGATGTTGCGCGCCGCGAAGCGGATGGACGCGCTCCTGCGCGAGGCACGCCACCGTTAGAGCCGCGCGGCACCGTTAGAATGGAGGTCCGAGCAGGCCAGACGGTCGCGGCGGCGAAAGCCGTCGAGGAAAGTCCGGACTCCACAGGGCAGGGAAGCGGGTAACACCCGTCCGCCGCGAGGCGAGGACCAGCGCCACAGAGACGATCCGCGCAAGCGGGTGAAACGAGGCAAGCTCTTCCCGGAGCAAGGCGATGTATGGGGGCGATGGCGTGGCCCGCGCCGTCCCCGGGTGCGCCGCTAGAGGCGGAGGGCAACCTCCGTCCCAGAGAGATGACCGTCCACGACGGGATCCGGCTTATTGGCCTGCTCGGACTTCGCGCCTCAGGGTGTCGCGGCAGCTTCCCAGCCGTCGTACTCGCCGCCGGCCTTCTCCGCGAGACCCTCGAAGGTCCGGCGGGACAAGGCGATCTCCTCCTCGGTCACCATCGCCATGCCGCTGATAAGAATGAGCCAGCGCGAGCCTTCGGCTTCGCGTCGGGTCTCGACCGTGTATCCGATCTGTTCGATGCGCGGGCCGAGAAAAGTCGCGATCTTCTCGTTCGGCACGTAGAGGTAGTGCCGCACGTCCCGCGGCTGTGAGAGGTCCGCGCCAGCCTGGGCCAACGCCTGGATGACTTGGCGATCCTCGTCGGCGATCGACATAGGCGAAAAACGGTAACCGACCTCATCATCCAGGATGGTCCCGCGCCCGTATTACGGCCGTACACGAGGAGGTATCTATGCGTTTTGTTCTTGCTGCGCTCACCGCTGGGGTGCTCGTCTTGAGCGCCTGCGCCCCTGCAGCCACGACTCCGACCGCGGCACCGACCGTTGCGGCGACGGCCTCGCCGACCCCGGCCCCGACGCCGCAGACACGGTTTGTCTTCACCGCGGACCTCAAGCCGTCGAATGAGGTTCCCCCGATCGCCAATGCCGAAGCATCGTGCGCCGGCAAGGGCACCTTCACGCTGAACACGACCAAGGACGCCGCCGGCGCTATCACCGGCGCCACCGCCGTGTTCGAGACGGACATCACCGGCTGCCCGGCGGGCACCGAGATCAACATCGGGCACATCCACAAGGCCGCCGCGGGCGCGAACGGCGGCGTCGTCGTCAACTCCGGCCTCGCGAAGGGCGAGCTCACGCTGACCGGTGGTGCCGGGAAGATCAACAAGACGGCGACCGTCGTCGATGCGGGAGGACTTACCGCCGCGGCCCTCGCGACCGACATCATCGCGAACCCTGCTGGCTACTACATGAACTGGCACTCCACGCTCAATGGCGGCGGGATCCTTCGAGGTCAGCTCGTCAAGGGTTAACACCTGTCCGTCCTCCGCTGGAACGCCCCTCGGCTTCGGCCGAGGGGCGTTCGCGTTTCAGGAGCGTTCGGTGAATGCGCGGACGTTCACCTCGAGCCACGCGAAGACCAGCGCGAAGCGTTCGCGCACCAGATAGATCAGGACGCGGTCGCCGGTGAACTCGGGCGCGACCACGCCGTCCGCGTCGATGCCCAGGCGCCGGCAGGTGTACACGGCGCGCGCCGCGTGCAGCTCCTGACTCACGATGACCAGCCGACGCGCAGCGAACGCGTCACGTGCCTGAAGACAGCT
>DATEZK010000258.1:0-4176 GCA_035255665.1 Candidatus Limnocylindria bacterium | reverse complement strand
AGACGTCGCGTCCGGCCACCGCGACGACGCGCGCATCGTCGCAGCTGAAGCGGAACATCGTGCCGATGATCTCGATCCCCGCCGCGTCGTCCGCGTTGCCGACGAGTGCGTTCGCGGCCGCGAGCGCGAACGGATCGACCGCGCCGGCCGGCGGCACGCCGGAGCGCAGATGGCCGAAGCGTCCGCGGTCCTGCACGGTCGAGCGCACCGCGGCCTCGCTGATGCGGATCACAGCGGAACGAAGCGGACGTGATCGCCCGCCCGGATCCGAACGGGGTCGTCGGCGCCGGGATCGAACATCGAGAGCGCCGTCCGTCCGATGAGTCTCCATCCGCCAGGCGAGGCGAGCGGGTACACGATCGTCTGGCCGTCGGCGATCGCGACCGACCCCGCCGGCACCCGCTCGCGCGGACGCTCCAGACGCGGCGCGACGATGCGTGGATCCAGACGGCCGCAGTACGCGGTCCCGGGCAGGAAGCCCAGGAAGTACGCCGTGTACTCGCGCTCGGAATGCAGGGCGATGAGCTGCTCGACGCTCAGATGCGAACGCTCGGCCGTCTCGGCCAGGTCCGGTCCGTCGTATGTGGTGGGGATCTCGACGAGGCGCCGCGGCTTGTTCCCCGCGATGAGCATGAACTGGCCGCGCGCGAGCATCCCCGCCGCGACCTTCTCCGCCTCCGCGGGCGCGGTCTTCAGCGGATCGAAGCGAAGCAGCGCGGACGCGTACGCCGGCACCGCCGGACCGAACTTGAAGATCGTCTCCCAGTAATCCGCGATAGAGCGCGCCCAGCTGACGATGTTCTCCTGGAACTCATCCCCCAGCTCCACGAGCAGCGCGCTCTCGCCAAAGGGGACGACGCGCGGCTTCATGGCCAGATGACCGCTGCTTGCACCTTCACACCCGCGCCCTTGAGCGCGGCGCGTACCGCCGCCGCGATCGCCGGCGCGCCGGGCGTATCGCCGTGGAGGCACAGCGTGTCGACGGACAGCTTCAGGAACGTACCGTCGTGCGCGCGCACGCCACCGTCGCGCACGAACGAGAGCGCCTGCTTCGCCGCGACCTGCGGATCGGTGTGCAGAGCCCCCAGGAGCTTGCGCGACCTGAGGCTGCCGTCCTTTTCATACACCCGATCGACGAAGCCTTCGCGCACGACGCGCAGACCAGCGCTGAGCGCGGCTTCGGCGAGGGCGGAATTGGGCGCCGCGAAGACCGCGACGTCGGACGGCACCGCGAAGACGACCTTCACGCCGGCCACGATCGACTTCGCGACCGCGGCGTCTTTCCAGGCCTCGTTGTACAGCGCGCCGTGCGCCTTGACGTGCGAGATCTTCAGGTCGGGGTCGACGCGCTGCAGCGCGCGGATCTGACGAGCGACCTCCTCGACAAGCTCGCCATCCGTCAGCGGCACCGGGACGCGCCCGAAGTTCTCGCGGTCGGGATAACCCGGATGCGCGCCGACGACCACGCCGTGGCGTCGCGCGAGCGCGACGGTCTCGCGCATCGTCGACTCGTTACCGGCATGCGCGCCGCACGCGATGTTCGCCGAGCTGATGAGCGGCATGAGCAGCGCGTCGGTTCCCGCGCCTTCGCCGAGGTCGCTGTTGAGGTCGATCGACGCGAGCACGGTCGAAGGTTAGCGCGCCACCTCGATGCGCTGGATGAGCGCCGAGTCCTGGTACACGCTGACGGCAGGCCCGGCGCCGCCAGGCAGCAGCAGCACCTCGATGCCGATCCGCAGCGGGCGTGAGAACACGATCCCTTCGGAGAGCCAGATCACGTTCGCCGCGCCGCGGGTCTCGGGGATCTCCCGCCGCGCACCGCTCTCTGTGTCGATGACGACGAGCGTGCCCTCGTATGGCGATGCGCTGTCGAACCGCACCGCGGCGACGCGCGTTCCGCCCGGGTCCCAGGTCGCGACTCCCCACGCCGGATCGCCTGCCGGTCCGCGTGCAGCGACGATGCGCGAGGTCAGGGCAACGTCGTCCCAGAGCACAAGCTCTCCGCCTGGCCGTCCCGCACAGCAGCCACCGACCTCGAGCAGGGCGCGCGGCTGACGAGCGCGCCAGGACTGCGCGCGGGCGTTGTTCTCGAGATGCCGGTTCATGCCGGTCGCGATGTCGAATACCTCGACCGAGCCGCCCGCCTGGCCACGGCTCCACACCAGTCCTCCGCCGTCGGGCGTCAGTTCCTCGAGCCCGCCGGAGAAACCCTCAGGTACGGGGATCTGCTTGCTTCCCGAGCCGTCGGCGCCGATCTGGAATATGCCCAGGTTCTTGCCGTCGGCGCCTGACGACACGTAGAAGATGGATGCTCCGTCCCGCGACCACATCGGCGTGACAGCGCTCGCGCCAGGCTCGTCCGCGGTCAACCAACGGGCGGCTCCCGATCGCACATCCCAGATCGCGATGCGCCCGCTCAGTCCGGTCCAGACGGAGACAGCGAGCGCGCCGCCATCGGATCGCAGCGACCACGCGGTCGGAGCGAAGCTGACGATCGGTGTCGGCACGCCGACCGCGCCACGGGGTCCGATCGTTACCGCCACGAGCGTGATGTCGCTGGACACCATCGCACGAGCGACGACGAGCGTCGTCCCGCTGGGGCGCCATCCGGTGGCGAGCGGCTTGAAGACCTGCGCGATGTCGGTGATCCCTGTGGGCAGCGCCGGTGCAGTCGGCGATGCGGTCGCGGTCGGCGCCGCGCTCGTCGCCGCGATGGTCGCGGTCGGCGTGGGTGAGGAGGCCGCCGATGTCGCGGCCGGCGGCACCGAAGACGAGCACGCCGTTATCAGCGCGGCGAAGGCCACCGCGATCGCGGTCCTCACGCGAGGAGCCTAGACCGCTGGGCTAGATGAACAGGGGAGCAAGCACCAGCGTGATTAGCGCAGCACCTCGATGCGCTGGATGAGCCCGGAGTCCTGGTACACGCTGACCGCTGGACCACCGCCGTTCGGCAGCAGCATCACCTCGACGCCGTTCCGCAATGGACGCGTGAACACGATGCCCTCGGAGAGCCACAAGACTTGTCCAGCGCCCTTCGTGTCGGCGATCGGCTGCACCGCCCCGGTCTCGGCATCGATCACGACGAGGGAGGTCTCGATGGACGCTGACGCGCGCTGCGCGGCGTTTTCCAGTCTCACGGCGGCGATGCGGGTCCCGCTTGGATCCCATGAACCGTCAACCCACGACGGGTCGCCGGATTGACCCTGCTCGGCGAGCACGCGCGAGGTCATTGCGACGTCGTCCCACAAGACCAGCTCGCCGCCTGGCTGACTCGGGCAGCATCCCCCGAATGTGAGCAGCGCGCGCGGCTGGCGCGCACGCCAGGAAGTGATGCGTGCGACGCGCTCTATGTGGTGACTGACACCGGTGGCGATGTCAAAGACCTCAATCCACCCCCACCCGCCCGCGGAGCTCCGCGTAATGACTAGCCCTCCGCCATCCGGCGTCAGTCCGTCGAGCGAGTACATGCGGGGCACCGGGACTCGGAGCTGCCTGCCCGCTACGCCGTCGGCGCCGATCCGGAAGATCGCGGCGGTCTTTAGCTCGTCGTCGGTCGACAAGTAGTAGATCGACGTGCCATCCATCGACCACAGTGGAGAGAGAGCGCTCTTGCCCGGCTCGTCCGGAGTCAACCATCGGGCGGCGCCTGAGCCCACGTCCCAGGTCGCAACGCGCGTACCGTGTCCGGTCCAGACCGACACCGCAAGGGCGCCACCATCGGGTCGGAGCGCCCACCTATCTGGCACGAAGCTGACCAGAGGTAGCGGCGCGCCAGCGGTCCCGCGCGGTCCGAGGGGCACCGCCACGAGCGTGATGTCGCCGGAGATGACCGCACGAGCGACGACGAGCGTCGTGCCAGTCGGACGCCATCCGTTGGTGAGCGGCTTGAAGACCTGCGCAAGCTCTGTGATGCGCGTGGGCAACACCGGAGCGGTCGACGGGGCTGTCGCCGCGGTCGGCGAGGCTGTCGCCGCGGTCGGCGTGGCGCTCGCTGCGGTGGGTGTCGTCGTGGGTGACGAGGCGGCCGGTGTGGCGGCCGGCGGACCGGATGACGAGCATGCGGAGATCACGACCACGAGGACAGCGGCGATCGCGTTCCGCACGCGAAGAGCCTAGACCGCTGGGCTAGATGAACAGGGGCGCCAGCACCAGCGTGATCGTTGCGAGCAGCTTGAT
>DATEZK010000257.1:0-2472 GCA_035255665.1 Candidatus Limnocylindria bacterium | reverse complement strand
AGGACGACGCTCGATGTGACGAGATCGACCGTGACGAACAGCGCGAGCATGAGGATGAGCGCGGCGACGATCTTGGCGATCGGATGCAGACGCGCGAGCGGCGCGTTTGGATCGGCGACAAGCGGCTCGAGGAGCCTCACGCGGCGCGGCCGCCGACGAGTTTCAGCGTGCGGTCCGCGAGCGATGTGACCAGGTCTTCGTCGTGCGTGGCGAAGAGCGCCGCGCCGCCGCCATCGCAGTGTCCTGCGAGTAGGGTCACGAGCTCGGCGTAGGTACGACGGTCCTGACCGAAGGTGGGCTCGTCGAGCACGAGGAGCGGGGGTGCCGTCGCGAGCGCGGTCGCGACCGAGAGACGGCGCTTCTCGCCGCCCGAGAGCGTGAAGGGATTCGCCGCCGCGAGGTGGGTGAGGCCGAGGCGCTCGAGCAGGTCCATCGCGATCCGCCGTGCGTCCGGTGCGTAGCGTCCCGCGCGGAGCGGGCCGACCATGAGCTCCTCGTCGACGCGACCGGTCACGAACTGGTGCTCCGGATCCTGGAAGACGGTGCCGACACGCGCGACCAGTCGGCGGGCGGGCAGCGACCAGGGCTCGGCGTCCTCGAGCGCGACACGCCCACGCGCGGGTCGCAGCAGACCCGCGACGAGGAGAGCGAGCGTCGATTTCCCCGAGCCGTTCGGTCCCGTGACGGCGAGCGCCTCGCCCGCGCGCACCGAGGCATCGACGCCGCCCAGCGCCCAGTTCTGCGCGCCGGGGTAGCGGAACGCGACGTCGTCGGCCCGTGCGAGCTCGGATCCGAAGAGCGTGCGCCGCGTCGGTGATGCGGGTGGCGGACCGGGCACCCACACGCCGAGCTCGACCAGGCGCGCGCCATAGCGCGTGAAGACGTCCTTCGGGACGCCGTCCGCCACAACGCCGCCGCCGGCTTCGATGACGACCACACGGTCCACCAGCGGGAGCGAATCGGCGACACGATGCTCGACGAGCACGAGCGTCATCGCCGTGAGGTCCGCCAGCGTCGCGCGCACCGCTGCAGCGCCGGCCGGATCGAGATTCGCCGTTGGCTCGTCGAGCAGCAGCAGGCGCGGGTGCAGCGCGAGCGCGCCGGCGATCGCGAGGCGCTGCTTCTCACCGCCGGAGAGCGCGGTGGTGGGGTGGTCTTCGGGATACGCGAAGTGCACCTGCGCGAGCGCGCGATGCACGCGCGGCCAGATCGCTTCGGTCGGAACGCAGCGGTTCTCGAGCCCGAACGCGACGTCGTCGCCGGCGCGCGCCATGACGAGCTGTGTCTCCGGATCCTGGAACACGATGCCGATCGCGTCGCGCGCGTCGTGCGGCGGCCGTCCATCCACGCGGAGCTCGCCCTCCGATTCGCCGCCGCCAGAGGGATCGAGCAGCCCGGCGAGGGCGGCGAGGAGCGTGCTCTTACCCGCGCCCGATGCTCCGAGTAGCAGCACGCGCTCGCCGGGCTCGATGCGCAGGTCGAGGCCACGCACCGCCCAGGCTTTGCGCCCAGCGTGGCGCCAGCCCCAGCCCTTTGCCTCGACCGCGGCGCCCTCGCGGGCGGTCGCCTGGCCCTCGCTGCCGGTCACCAGAGGGAATCTAGACGCGCTGCTGGGACCGACCCGACGGGAACTGCGCGAGCACGCCCGTCTGTACGAGCGCGCGGGTCAACCACCACGAACCGACGCCGGCGATGACGAGTGCGGAGATCAGCATGAACACGCCGATCAGCAGCTGGTCGGCGAGCGGAAGCGCTGCGTAATAGAGCGGCGTGTCGTGGAGCCACGCGCCGACCGCCGAGAGCGCTGACGCGAGCAGCGCCGCAACGAGGTCCCAGCGGCGATACAGGAACAGCGCGAAGCCGAGCTCCGCGCCCGCGCCCTGGAACAGTCCCGAGAGCGCGGCGTCGAGACCCCACTGCGATCCGAGGATGAGCGACACGCTCGCGGCGACCAGCTCCGCGAACAGCGCGGCGCCTGGCTTCTGCACGACCAGGCCCGCGACGACGGCGGCGGCCAGCCAGGTGCCGTACAGGATGTTCTGCGCAGGCGGGACCGCCACGAAGACGGGACTGGCCGCGGCCCAGAGCGCGTTCCAGGCCCAGAAGACCACGCCGAACGCGACCGCGATTGCGGCGGTGACGACGATGTCGACCGTTCGCCAAGACATGGACCTTTTCACGAGACACCTCCAGCGCGTGTTTCGATGACGAGCAGCACGCCTCGTTCGCACGTGACCGAAGCGCCCGCGGACACCACGAGGTTCGAGAGGCCGCGCGCGGCGCCGAACGACAGCGTCTCGCCGGCCAGCGGATAGCGGAGCCGATGCGTGCGGACGCCCTCGACGTCGCCCCGCACCGCGAGCAACGTCACCAGATCGCCGGGGGCTCCGGCCAGCTCCAGGCGATCGCCGCCGTGGAGCGCGCGCACCGTGGTGTCGCCGCGGATCGCGCGCATCCGCCTTCCGCGGTACT
>DATEZK010000256.1:0-4897 GCA_035255665.1 Candidatus Limnocylindria bacterium | reverse complement strand
TCATGCTGCTACCCCTCGGTCGGCTGCGGCTTGCGCTCCTCGATGACCTCGAGGCTCCTCTTGATGATGGACAGCGACTTCACGAGATCGCTTTCGAGGCGAACGAGGACATCGGCGGCGTACTGGTCGGCGCCGCTCATGGTCTCGTTCGATTTCGATTGCGCTCTATCGAGTAGCTCCTGTGCCTTCATCTCGGCCTCCCGCAGGATCGACTGGTCCTGCAAGAGAAGCGCGGCCTGCTCCTGGGCGGCGCCGATGATCTGCTCCGCCTCTTCGCGCGCTTTCGAGAGCACGCGGTCGCTCTCCTGGTTGATGCGCCGTGCCTGACGCACCTCTTCGGGTATGGCGACGCGCAGCTGATCGATCACGTCGAGGATCGCCGCCTGCTCGAGGATGACCTGGCTCGTCATGGGGACTTTGCGCGCGTTGACGACGAGCGATTCGAGGCGTTCCACGAGGAACTGAATGTCCAACGTCACCCTCCTCCGCGGACGCCATCGTATCGCAGGAACAGCAGGGTCTCCTCACCGATCTCCTTGACCCGCAGCACGCGGGCGCCCACCGGCACCCTCGGTTGGTGCTTCCTCAACACCCGTGCGACCACGTGCGCCTCCGGGGCCAACGCACCGGCCAGGCGCGGATGAGCGAGGGTCGCCTCGAGGATCGCAACGTCCGCGAACGGTGGGTCGCAGAAGACCACGTCGTATGGACCGGCGACCTGCTGTTCGAGAAAAGCCAGAACGTTCGCCGCGACGACCTCGGCGCGATCGTCGAAGCCCGTCGACGCGATGTTCTTTCGGAGCGCCTTCAGCGCCTCGGCCGAGCGCTCGACGAACGTCACGCTTGCTGAACCCCGCGATAGCGCCTCGATCCCGAGCGTGCCCGCACCCGCGAACAGGTCGAGCACTCGTGCGTCGCCGAGGATCGGCTCGAGGATCGCGAAGAGCGTTTCGCGGATGCGGTCCGTCGCGGACCGCGTCCCGCCGCCGCGCGGCACGTCCAGCGTTCGACCCTTCGCGATCCCCGCGATGACTCTCACGCCAGTGCGTAGCGGCGCCAGAGTTCCGCAACGGCCTGCTCGAGAGACGCGTGCTCGGGTTTCTCGAGCTGCGGGTCCGCGGCGAGGATGCCGTCTGCCTCGACGGTGGTCTCTTCCATCAGCGCCGGGTCGAGGTCCGCGAGGTCCACGATGCGCAGTTCGTTCCCCTCCCCGCTCTGTCGTTTGCCGAGGAACTCCCCCGCGCCGCGGATCTGCAGATCGCGCTTCGCCAGGTCGAAGCCGTCGAGGGGCAGATCGGTCCCGGGCTTCTTCTCGGTCATCGCGGCGAGCCGCTCCGCTTCGTCCGCCTTCGCGCTTACGAGGATGCAGAACGCTCGCTGCCCGCGCCGTCCGACCCGACCGCGCAGCTGATGCAGTTGCGCAAGGCCGAACCGCTCGGCGCCGAGGATGACCATCATCGTCGCGTCCGGAATATCGATCCCGACCTCGACGACGGTCGTCGCGACCAGTACGTCGAGCTCGCGCGCCGCAAAGCGGCGCATGACGTCGTCTCGCTCCTTCGGCGGCATCCGTCCGTGCAGGAGGGCGACGCGCACGCCCGAGAGCTCTTTCCCCGTGAGATCGCGGAACGTGGCCTCCGCGCTCGGGATGTCATCCTCCGGATCGTCCTCGATGCGCGGCGTCACGATGAACGCCTGCTCCCCTGCCGAGATGCGCTCCTTCAACCATGGCCACACCTTCGGCAGCGCTTCGTGCGGGCGCACTTCGGTTCGGATCGACTGGATCCCCGATGGCAGCTGGTGCAGCGTCGAGATGTCGAGGTCGCGGTAGACCGTTTGCGAGAGCGTCTGCGGGATCGGTGTCGCGGTGGTCAGCAGCAGGTGCGGATCGATCCCCTTCTCGCGGAACGTCGCGCGCTGGCGAACACCGAAGCGGTGCTGTTCGTCCACGATCGCCAGACCGAGTCGTTTGAAGGAGACCGTCTCCTCGACGAGCGCATGCGTCCCGACGATCACGTCGAGTTCGCCGGACGCAAGTCCGGCGAGGATCTCCTGACGCGCCGGGCCCGTGACGCTCGAGGTCAGGAGCGCGTGGCGCGGGCCGCCGGCGAACAGCGTCGCGAGCGAGCGGTGGTGCTGCTCCGCCAGAAGCTCCGTCGGTGCCATGAGCGCCGCCTGCGCGCCCGACGCGACGGCGATGCGCGCGGCGAGCGCGGCCACCACGGTCTTGCCCGACCCGACATCCCCCTCAAGCAGGCGGGACATCGGCACTTTGCGCGCGAGGTCGGAGCGGATCTGCGCGAATGCTTCCAGCTGGTCCGCCGTGAGGGTGAACGGCAGGGCCGCGATCCAGCCATCGATCGTCGCGTCATCCGCATGCAGCGGTAGTGCCTTCGCCGCTTTCGTCCAGCGCGCGCGCCGCTGGCCAAGTGCGAGCTGCAGCACGAGGAGCTCGTCGAAAGCGAGCCGCCGTCGCGCGGTGAAGAGGTCCTTCCACTCCGACGGGAAATGCACTTCGCGCAGGGCGTCCTGTATCGGCACGAGCGAACGGCGCGCGCGCACCGCCTCCGGCAGCGGATCGGAAACCTCACGCACGACCGGCGTCCGCTTCGCGCCGCCCATGACAGCGGTGTGCAGCCAGCGCCGCAGATGGCCTTCCTTGAGCCCTTCGGTCAGCCGGTACATCGGCACGATGCGTCCGGTGTGCACGGCCTCGGCCGCAGCGTTCTCCATCTTCGGATTCGAGAACTGGAGCGACCGACCGAAGAACTTGACCTTGCCGGACAGCCGCACGAGCTGGCCCTCGGGGTAGCGCTCCTTTATGAACTGGCGACCGAACCACGTCGCCTTGACGTTCGTCGGTGAGTGGTCCAGCGGGTCGATCAGATCGACCTCGGTCATGAGCTGTCCGCGCGCGGTGCGCCGCTGCCCGATGCGTCCGAGGATCGCCTCGACCGTCTGCTCCTGCTCGGCGCGCACGCTCTTCAGTGGCGTGAACTTCGAGAAGTCCGCGTACGTCCGCGGCAGGTGCCACAGGAGGTCGCCGATCGTCTTTATCTCGATGCGCTCGAGCAGCTTCGCCGAGTCCTCTCCGATGCCGGGCAGCGCCGTGACCGGTAATTCGAGCGAGCTACGCGGCGGGGCCACGGACTGACGCATTCCTACCCATTGAAGAGGTTTAGAGTCACGCCGTCATGGAAGCTCCGCCTCGGATCAAACCGAAGAGCATCGACGACTACCTTGAGCAGCTGAGCAAGAGCGTCTTCCAGGCGGGCATCAGCTGGCGCGTCGTCGACGCGAAGTGGCCGACGATCAAGCCCGCGTTCCGAGGATTCCAGGTCGAGCGCGTCGCCCGCATGGGAGACCGTGAGATCGACGCACTCGCGAGTGACCCGCGCGTCATCCGGAGCCGGCCGAAGATCGCCGCGGTCGTCCACAACGCCCGAGCCATCCTCGACCTCGAGCGGGACGGTGGATTTCGCAAGCACCTGCGTTCGTTCGACGACTACGAGGAGCTCGCGACGGACCTGAAGAAGCGCTTCAAGTTCGTCGGCGACAGTGGGACGTATCACTTCCTGTGGACAGTGAGCCATCCCGTTCCCGACTGGCATGAGTGGGCGAAGGATCACGGGATCACCTGGGGCGAAAAGGCCGCGACGGTGAGAAAGAAGACGACAGCGAAACGGAAAACGACGACGAAGCGGCGGTCGACGGTCCGCTAGCGGCCTCGGGTCATTCGGCCGCGACGATGAAGGGGTAATGCGGCTGACCGCCATCGATCACCTCGACCTCGGCGCGCGGACATGCGGCACGAAGCCGCTGAGCGGCATGCTGGACGCGTGATGCGTCGACGTCGGCGCCCGAGTACAGAGTGAAGAGCTCGGCATCGGTGAGGCCCTTAGCCGCATCGACCATCACCGTCACCTCGTCCTCGCCGTGTGCGACGACGCGTCCGTCCAGGAGCGCGATCGCTTCGCCGGCGTAGACATCCTGACCGTCGATCTTGGTGGTGCGGCTCGCACGCGTCACCTCGATGCCGTGCGCGCGCTCGGCGACCTCGCGCATCTCCTCGGCGACCTGCGTCGCATCCTTCGTCGCATCGAACGCCACGAGCGCGGCCATGCCCTGCGCAACCGTGCGCGTGGGGATCACGGTCACCTTCACGTCGGCGAGCTTCGCCGCGGACTCCGCCGCGAGGATGACGTTCTTGTCGTTCGGCAGAACGATGACGTGCTGCGCGTTCGCGTCCCGGATCGCGCCGAGCAATTCCTCCGTTGATGGGTTCATCGACGCACCCCCGCGCAGCGGTGTGGCTCCAAGCGAGCGGGCCACGGTCGCGAAGCCCGCACCCGGAACGACGGCCACGACGCCGATCGCCGTTGCGGCCTCGCGGCGCGGAGGCTCGATGACGATGCCTGTCGCCGCCTCGTGCTGCGCGGTCATCGCGTCGAGGTCCTCGACGACCACATCACCAAGGCGCCCGGCGGTCATCCCGATCGCGACGATCTTGTCGGGCTGAAGCGTGTGGACGTGGACCTTCATCACGGACTCGTCGCCCACGACGAGCACGCAGTCCGCCCCGAACTTCGTCATCTCGGCCCGGATCTCCTCGATCGGCCGCGTGGGGTGCTCCACCAGGAACTGCACGTCGTACGCGCCGGCCCACGAGGAGACCTCGCTGGCCACGGCATGGGCCGGCGCGGCCTGTGACCGAGTCGCCGCCGCTGAAATGCTCGGGCTCCGGTCTTCGAGGCTTGCGAGCGCGCCGTCCAGCAGATACCAGAGGCCCTTCGCCCCGGCATCGACGACCCCGGCAGCCTTGTTCACCGGGTTCTCAACGCGCGTGCGCGTGACCGCCTCCGCGCCGGCGTCGACCACGCGTCGGAGCATCGCCGCG
>DATEZK010000255.1:0-2519 GCA_035255665.1 Candidatus Limnocylindria bacterium | reverse complement strand
GGCGCTCGGCCTCCGGCGTACGGGCCAGATCGTCGAGCAAACGGACTCGCAGGCGGTGCGCGGGATGCTGCGAAAGGTGGCCCACCTCGTTGAGGTGAGCGAAGACGGCGCCACGAAGGAAACGACATGAGACAACATGAGCTGCGCGCGCCGAACGGCGCGCGGAAGACGCGCCGCCGCGTTGGCCGCGGGATCTCCTCCGGCCAGGGCAAGACCGCGGGCAAAGGCACGAAGGGTCAGCTGGCGCGAAGTGGTCCGGGTATCCCGGGCTGGTTCGAAGGTGGCCAGACGCCGATCCACATGCGCATCCCGAAGATGCGCGGCTTCAAGAACACGCGTTTCCGCACCTCGTACGTCGGCGTGAACGTCGGTCGCCTCGGCGACTACGCGGTCGACGGCAAGGTCACGCCGGAAACGCTGGCCGCGAAGGGCCTGGTGCGACCCGACGCGCGTGTGAAGGTGCTCGCGGACGGTGACGTCAAGGCGAGCTTCGAGGTGCACGCCCACGCCGTCTCGGCGGCGGCACGGCAGAAGATCGAATCCGCGGGCGGATCGATCGTGATCATCGGCGGCGCCTAGCCCCGTGGGCATGTTCGCCGCGCTGCTCGAGGCGTTCCGTACTCCGGACCTGCGCAACAAGATCCTCTTCACCCTCGGCATGCTCGTCGTGTTCCGCTTCCTCGCGCACGTCCCGCTGCCGGGCGTCGACCAGGAGCAGCTGCAGCAGGTCATCAACTCCAGCCAGCTGCTGAACCTGCTCGACCTGTTCTCCGGCGGCGGACTCGCGAAGCTCTCGGTGGTCGCGCTGGGCGTGAATCCCTACATCAACGCCTCGATCATCATGACCCTGCTCAATCAGACGATCCCCGCGCTCGAGCGCCTCTCCAAGGAGGGCGAGTACGGGCGCAACAAGATCAACCAGTACACGCGCATCCTCACGGTGCCACTCGCGCTGCTGCAGGGCATCGGCGTCGCGGTCTTCATGCAGCGCTCGGGTGTGCTGCCGGCCTTCGGTCCGGACGACCTCGGCCTCACTCTCGCGATCCTCGCGTCGCTGACGTCCGGCACGCTGATCCTCATGTGGCTCGGCGAGCTGATCAGCGAGCGAGGCATCGGGAACGGGATCAGCTTCATCATCTTCGCGGGGATCGTCGGTCGCATGCCGCAGACCATCCAGCAGACGCTCGACGTCCAGCAGAACTTCATCGCGCTCGCGTCGATCGTGATCATCGGGATCCTGGTGATCGCGGCGATCATCTTCATCCAGGAGGGCCAGCGCCGGATCCCGGTGCAGTACGCGAAGCGAGTTCGCGGGACGCGCATGTATTCCGGTGGCAGCACGCACATCCCGCTGCGCGTCAACAGCGCCGGCGTCATCCCGATCATCTTCGCGATCTCGATCCTGTTGTTACCAAGTCAGGTGGCGCAGTACTTCACAACGAGCGAGACGGAATGGGTGGCGGGTCTGTCGAACGGCATCGTCGGCGCGTTCGCCAATCCCGTCTTCTACAACAGCCTGTACTTCCTGCTCGTGGTCGCGTTCACGTTCTTCTACACCGCGTTCACGTTCGTGCCGAACGACGTCGCGGACAACATCAAGCGCTACGGCGGGTTCATCCCCGGCATCCGGCCCGGCCGGCCGACCGCGGAGTTCCTCGGCCGCGTCGTCACCCGCATCACGATCGCGGGCGCGCTGTTCCTCGGCATCGTCGCGGTCATGCCGACGCTCATTGGTGACATCACGGGTGTGCAGACGCTGCGCCTCGGAGGTACGAGCATCCTGATCGTCGTCGGCGTCGTGGTCGAGACCATGAAGCAGCTCGAAGCGCAGCTCTTGCAGCGCAGCTACGAGGGGTTCATCCGCTAGTGCCGGGAGGCGATCTCATCATCATGGGGCCGCCCGGTTCGGGGAAGGGCACGCAGGCGCGACGGATGGTGGACGAGCTCGGTTACGTGCAGCTTGCGACCGGAGACCTGTTCCGGGCCCACCTCTCGCAGGGCACGGAGCTCGGCAAGCTGGCGCAGACGTACATGTCGAAGGGCCAGTACGTGCCCGACGATGTGACCACGAAGATGGTGCGAGAGCGCCTCGCGGATATCCAACGAAAGACGCGCATCGTGTTCGATGGATTCCCGCGCACCGTCGCTCAGGCCGAGGCGCTCGACAAGCTCCTCAAGGAACGTGGTCGGTCGCTTTCCAACGTCCTTCTTCTCGACGTTCCGCGCGACGAGCTGCTCGCACGGCTTGGCGCGCGCGCGACCTGCTCGCGGTGCCAGACCGTGTACTCGCTCGCGGTCCGTCCACCGAAGACGCCGGGCGTCTGCGATCGCTGTGGTGGTCCGGTCAGCGCGACCGCGCGCTCCGATGAATCTCCCGAGGTGGTGAAGAAGCGCCTCGAGATCTACGACAGCGAGACCAAGCCGGTGATCGACTACTACGACAAGCGCGGCCTTCTCCAGCGCGTCGTGGGTGTCGGCGCGCTGGAGGAGATCGGTGCGCGCCTGACCGCGATCCTCGA
>DATEZK010000254.1:0-5934 GCA_035255665.1 Candidatus Limnocylindria bacterium | reverse complement strand
CGAACGTGCCGATGGCCGGCCACCGCCTAGGACAGCAACGCTGCATCGACATTTCGGCTCGACGCAATCGCTTGAGCATTTGATCGAGCCGACCACCGTGGAAGCGCTTCGCTCGCATCGCCGGGACGCGCTCCGGAACCTGGTGCCGCCGGACCGAACAGAAACGACGCGTCATCCGAACAGCAGAAGTTAGTCCGCGACGCAACTTCGTCACGAGATTACGCACCATCAAGCATTCCTGCGGGGAGGGGGGCGAGTATCCGAGCAGGGGTTTAACGGGGGGTGTTGTGATGGCTGCGCCAATCGAGTTCGTCTGCATCGCGTCTCATGACAGCCGCAGCGATCCGTCGATCACGCTCGAGCAGAAAGCGTGGGCGTACTGCGCAGCCGGGGGCGGCGACGCTCATCAGTGGTCACGCATCGACCCGACCGCTGTCGAGACTCTGCGATCACGACCGGGCAACGGCAGCGCGCGCCCCGTGCAAGGGGAAGACGCCGAAACGACTGCGACCCGCCGAACTAAGTAAACGTCGCGGACCTCCACGCCGACGGGGCATTCCGCTGTGTGATGACGGTTTCGTCATGACCCCTGCTTACCGTTGAGGGACCATCCCCAGCAGGGGAACAGCGGGGGGTGATTGGCAATGGCTGCACTAATCGAATACGTGTGCGTCACAAGGCATGAAGGTCGCCGAGGTCCAGCGATAACGCTCGAAGGGCGATCCTGGGCGTACTGCGCGACGGGGGCGGGCGATGACCATGAGTGGACGCGGATCGACCCCACCGCGCTCGAAACACTGCGATCACGGCCCGGAAACGGCCGTGCCTATTTCGTTCCTGACGAGAGCGACGAACGTCCGTTCACTGGTCGTCCAGCGGGGTAGCGCTCGCGCCCTGACTCGCGCCGCTTTCGCAAGTCTCCGCCGGAGCCACGGGTCGGTCATGAGGCGCAACGCGGCCGCGAGTGGACGCACGCGCCGCGGCGGCACGAACACCCCAGCATCCCCCACGATCGCTCGCACCGACGCGATGTCGGCCGCGACGACCGGTAGTCCGCGCATTAGCGCCTCGGCGAAGACGATCCCGTAGCCCTCGCGCTCCGTCGGCAGCGCGAAGACATCAGCGTCGGCGTAGCGCCGCGCGAGCGCGCTCTCACCAAGCGCGCCGTGGACGCTGACGCGCTTCTCGAGCCCGTGCGATCTGATAAGCGCGTAGACGCGGTCGCGGTATGCGCCGGCGCCGGTGTCGCCGACGAGGTCGAGGCGTACGTCCGGTACGCGTGCCACAGCGCTCACCAACGCGACGATGCCCTTGGGTGAAGACCAGTTCGCGACCGCGAGGACACGCAGCTGACCGCGGTCGCGCGCGCGACGTTTTCCGCGCGCGAGGCGGGGGATGCCGTCGGACCCCGGCGGGATCACCGCGAGGCGCGATCGGGGCACGCCCCCGCCCACGAGCGTGCGAGCAAGGTCGGGACTGACGGCCACGACGCGGTGCGCTGCGCGAAGCACGCCACGCGCACCGCGCGCGACGGTCGGCATGTGCATCAGAGCGACGAGACGCGCACCGAGTTCGTCACGGATCCAGGACACAAGCGGCGCAGCGAACGCGAGCGCGATGCTGTCGATGACGACGACGCGCGGCTTCGCGCGAGCGAGCGCGGAGCGCGCCTGCGCGGTCGATGCGACCGAGACGATCCGGAGCGGTACGCCGGCGCGCCGGCAGGCTCGTTCCATGCGCCGGTCGTAGAGGTTGCCGCCCGTCCGCCGCGCGACGTCGCCGCTGACCAGCAGCACCGCAGCCCTACTCGTAGGTGAGGATCACCTGCACGGTCTCTTCGGGATGTTGGTCCACGAGCTCGTAGGCCTCGGCCGCGCGAGCGAACGGAATGCGGTGCGTGATGAGCGGACCGATGATGAGCTCGCCGAGCAGCGAAAGAGCGGTGTCGAGCCGTCTCTGCCGGTCCCAGCGCGGCGCGAGTGCGGGATCGAGCTGCGAGACCTGCGAGCTGACCAGGCGCAACCGTGCGCGATGAAAGCGCGAACCGAGGTCGAGGCTCACCGGTTTGCTTCCGTACCACGAACACACGACGACGGGAGCCTGGAATGCCGCCGCGTCGATCGCGAGCTGGAGCGCACTCGCGTTCCCGCTCGCCTCGATCACCACGTCCGCGCCGCGGCCGTTCGTGCGCGTCGCGATCCGCTCGAGCGCCTCTTCGGGCGTCACTGCTTCTTCGGCACCGCACCGCAGCGCGACCTCGCGGCGGAGCGCGATCGGCTCGACTGCCGTGACGCGCGCGCCCGCCAGATTCAGCAGCTGCGTCACGAGCAGTCCGACCACGCCCTGGCCGAAGACTGCCACATCCTCGGCGAGGCGTGGGTGTGCGTCGAGGACGACGTTCAGCGCGGTCTCGCAATTCGCCAGGATCACGCCCAGCTCCGGTGGCAGGCGCGGCGGGAGGCGAACCGCCGTGGCCGCGCTCACGACGTACTCCTGTTGATGCGGGTGGTGCACGAAGACCAGATCGCCCGGCGCGAGCTTGGCGCCCGCGCCGACCTCAACGACACGGCCGACGCTCGCGTAGCCGAACTTGATGGGGAACGCGTAGCTGCCCGCGAGCGTGGGCAGATCGAGCGCGAGATCGGCCGGCACTTCGCCGCGGAACACGAGCATCTCGGTGCCGTGCGACAGACCCGATGCGATGGCGCGGACACGGATCTCGCCGGGGCCGGGCCCGCGGAGCGTTTCTTGGCGCAGCTCGACCTCGCGCGCGCGCGGGAACCACACGCTCGTGGCCGTGACGGTCACGCGCTCTCTCGCATCTCTCCCCATTGTGGTTCACCGTAGAAGATGAGGTCTTCGCCGCAGGTGACGAAGCGAGCGCGCGAGAAGGTAAGCGCCTCACGCAGGTAATCGATGTGTAGGTCACCGACGGCGGACACACCCTCACCGATGACCTTGGGCGCGATGCAGACGGTGAGTCGGTCGACCAGGTGAGCGTCCAGCGCGGACGTGATGATCCCGCGGCCTCCCTCGATGAGAAGTGAGCCGATACCCATGCCACGCAGCCGTCGCAACAGATCCGTGAGGTCGACCGCGCCGCTGGGGTCTGCGTGCGCGCGCATGACCTCGCCGCCCGCGGCGTGGATCGCGCGTGCTCGCGCCAGCGGCGCGGATGGCGTCGTCGCGACGATCGTGCGCGCGGTGCGATCGGTGAACACGTTCGACGTGAGCGGCACGCGCAGCGTGCTGTCGACGATCACGCGGACCGGCGAGCGGCCCTCGGTCAGGCGGACGGTGAGACGCGGATCGTCCGCGAGCACGGTGCCAATGCCGACCATGACCGCGTCGTGCGACGCGCGTAGCTCATGCGCGAGGCGCAGAGACGACTCGCCGCTCACCCAATGTGCGTCCCCGTTGCGCGCGGCGATCCGTCCATCGATCGTCTGCGCGTAATGCACGGTCACCGCGGGTCGCGAGTGATGACCGTTCGGGCCTGGCGCTGACGTCATGATCGACGGCTCCTCGAGCAGATGCCCCATCCGGTTTGCCTTCGTTCGGAGGTAGCTGAGGTTCTCCGGATTGATGTGTGCTTCGATAGGGACGCGCTCGACGATCTCAATCCCGTGCTCCGCGAGAGCCTGCAGCTTCGCGGGGTTGTTCGTCAGCACCCGCGCGCGCCGGACGCCGAGCCTCCCGAGCACGGCCGCCGCCGCGGCGTAGTCGCGCCCGTCGATGGGCAGGCCAAGCGCGACGTTCGCGTCGACGGTGTCGAGCCCGCCGTCCTGCAGCGCGTAGGCCCGGATCTTGTCGAACAGTCCAATGCCTCGTCCCTCGTGGCGCAGGTAGAGCAGCACACCGCGGTCGGCGCGGCCGATCTCATCCAGACCGACCTCGAGCTGCTCGCCGCAGTCGCAGCGCAGCGAGCCCAGCGCTTCGCCGGTGAGGCACTCGGAGTGCAGGCGCACGAGCACCGGCTCGTCCCCTGCGACGTCACCGTGCACGAGTGCGATGACCTCGGTCTCATCGCCGAGACGGAAGACATGGATCCGCAGTTCGCCGTGCCGCGTCGGGAGCGACGCGGCGGTTTCCGTTGCGCGCGGACGACCGAGGATCACGCTCTGGAAACGAAGCAAGAGGCGCGCCAATAGGAACGTGTAACGGCGAGCTAACGAGCCCTCACACCATGTCGCGAACGATGACGAGGAACTCGTCCAGCTCGAACGGCTTTGCCAAGTACTTCGCGACGCCGAGCTCGCGGGCGCGCTCAGGGAGATCGTTCGCGGCGCTGAGGAGCAGGATCGGCACATCGTCCATCTCACGCGCGCGCAGCGATCTCAGGATGCTGTCCGGCCCGCCGCGGGCCAGACGGAGATCGAGCACCACGAGATCGGGACGGCGAACGAGCTCGCTCTCGAGCGCGGGGACGTCGCCGACCGCGACGGCTGCGTACCCCTCGGCCTCGAGGATGTCGGTGAGCAGTACGGCGATGTCGACGTCATCTTCGACGACGATCACGCGTTGACGTCGCTCGGTCCCCTCCGTCACGGCATCACGCTACCCCGCATACTCAGCGCGTGCCGACGCGGAAACGCAAGTCCGGATTCGATACCCTTGCGATCCACGCCGGCCAGGAGCCCGAAGGCCTCACCGGAGCGGTCACCGTCCCCATCTTCCAGACGTCGACCTTCGCGCAGGTTGCGGTCGGGAAGAACAAGGGCTACGAGTACGCGCGGACCGGAAACCCGACGCGGACCGCGCTGGAAACGTGCCTTGCCGCGCTGGAGGACGGACGTTGGGCGCTGGCGTTCGGCTCGGGCATGGCGGCGACCGACGCGATCGCGCATCTCCTCAGATCCGGTGACCACGTCGTCCTGGGCGACGACGTGTATGGCGGTACGTACCGGCTATTCGTTCGCGTCTTCGAGCAGCTGGGCATCGCCACGACGGTTGTGGACATGCGGCAGCACGCAAGTGTCAGAAAGGCGATGCGCAAGACCACGCGCCTCGTGTGGATCGAGTCGCCCACCAACCCGATGCTCAAGGTCCTGGACATCCGCGCGCTGGCCGACATCGCGCACAAAGGCAAAGCGCTGGCGGTCGTCGACAACACTTTCGCGAGCCCCTATCTGCAGAACCCGCTCGCGCACGGCGCGGATCTCGTACTTCACTCGACGACCAAGTACATCGGCGGGCACTCCGACGTGGTCGGCGGGGCGCTCGTCGGCAACGATCCCGCGCTGCGCGAGCGGCTCGCGTTCCTGCAGAACGCCGCCGGCGGCGTGCCCGGGCCGCTCGACGCGTGGCTGGTGCTCCGCGGCGCCAAGACCCTCGCCGTCCGGATGGAGCGCCACTCCGTCAACGGTCAGGCCATCGCGGAGTGGCTGACCGAGCATCCCAAGGTGGTGCGCGTGAACTATCCCGGGCTGCGGACGCATCCGCACCACGACATCGCGCGGCGTCAGATGCGCGCGTTCGGAGGGATGCTGTCGTTCGAGCTCAAGGCGGGCGAGGCCGCCGCGAAACGCATGGCGGCCCGGACGAAGATCTTCGCGCTCGCGGAGTCACTCGGCGGCGTCGAGTCGCTGATCGAGGTCCCGCTCGCGATGACTCACGGCTCCGTGCGTGGCACGAAGCTCGCGCCGCCGGCCGGGCTTGTTCGCCTCTCGGTCGGCATCGAGACCGTGCACGACCTGATCGAGGATCTGGCGGTGGCGATCGGCTAGCCCCGCGCTAGATACGGTGGGAGGCGATCTCCGTTTCGAGCTGCTGTCGGGGACGAGGCTCGATCGCGCGCCACTTGTGACCATGCTCGGCGTGACCCGAGCAGTAAGACCAAAGGCCGTCGACCACGGTCACGTGAGGACCCTCGGGGTCGGGCGTCGGATGGGTCGTGCACATCCGTTCGATAAGGGCCGTCGCTGCCGGTCGGTT
>DATEZK010000253.1:0-3414 GCA_035255665.1 Candidatus Limnocylindria bacterium | reverse complement strand
CGCGGAGGAGGGTGACGTTGGACATTCAGTTCCTCGTGGAACGCCTCGAATCGCTCGTCGTCAACGCGCGCAAAGTCCCGATGACGAGCCAGGTCATCCTCGAGCAAGCGGCGATCCTCGACGTGATCGACCAGCTGCGCGTCGCCATACCGGAAGAGGTGCGGCAGGCGCGGCGCATCAACCAGGAGAGCGACCGCGTGCTCTCGAAAGCGCGCGAAGAAGCGGAGCAGATCATCGGCGCCGCGCAGGAACAGGCGGCGCTCCTCTTGCAGGACCAGTCGATCCTGCGGGAGGCCGAGATGAAGGCACAGGAGCTACTCGATCGAGCGCAATCGAAATCGAACGAGACTATGAGCGGCGCCGACCAATACGCCGCGGACGTCCTCGTTCGCCTCGAAAGCGATCTCGTGAAGTCGCTGTCCATCATCAAGAGGAGCCTCGAGGTCATCGAGGAGCGCAAGCCGCAGCCGACCGAGGGGTAGCAGCATGATCGTCAACGTCGCGCCGCTGCTGAAGCAGCCCATCGGCGAGCAGGTCGAGATCCACGTCGCCGAATCGCCGATCGACCCGAAGGGTGAGAACTCCGGTCTGCTCGAGGCCGGTGCCGTCTCGATCGACGCGGACATCGTCGCGACCCACACGAACCCCGGCGCGTACTTCGAGGGCACCGCCGACGCGAGTCTTCAAGCGATCTGCAGCCGCTGCCTCATCCCGATCGAAACGCCGGTGCACGCGGAGTTCGCAGAGCAGTACTACGCACGGTTTGGCGTCATGTCGGGTGAGCCTCTGGGCGAGGCGCCGACCGACTCGAAGACGATCGGCTCGGATTTCAAGGTCGATCTGACTCCGCTTCTGCGCGAGGAGCTGTACCTCGCGGCTCCGTTCGCGCCGCTGTGCCGAGAGGATTGCAGAGGCCTCTGCGAGGAGTGCGGTGAAGACCTCAATCTCAGGCCGCACCAGCACCAGCACGCGGTCGACGAGCGCTTCGCCGTGCTCGAGAAGCTCCGCGACTTCCACGCCGAGCGCGAGTAGCCGCAGACCGGCGATCCACGGCGGCTTCCGGCCCGTACAATCAGGTCGTATCCCTTCGTTCGGTCGCCGCCTCGCGCTGGCGTCCGGGCCCCACACATAAGGAGCGAACGCTTTGGCAGGTCAACCCAAGAAACGGATCCCGCATGCCGCGCAAGGGGAGCGCCGCAGCCATCTCGCGCTGAAGGCGCAGAATCTCGTGCCTTGCCCGCAGTGCAAAAGCCCCAAGCCCCCGCACCAGGCGTGTCCGCATTGCGGCACGTTCCGCGGTCGCCAGGTCCTCAAGATCAAGGCGAAACGCGCCGCGGCGTAATCCCGTGCGCATAGCCGTCGACGCCATGGGTGGCGACCACGCCCCGGACGAGATCGTCCGGGGCGCGCTTCTGTATCGGGAGAAGGGCGGCACGGCGGATGTCGTGCTTGTCGGACAAGAGAACCGCCTGCGGCCGCTGCTCGGTGGCACGCACGCCGGCGTCGAGATCCAACACGCGGCCGAAGTCATCGCGATGGACGAGCATCCCGCGAACGCACTGCGCCGCCGGTCCGATACATCGATCGGCGTGGCGACGACGCTGGTGAAGAAAGGCGAGGCCGACGCGGTGGTGTCCGCCGGCAGCACCGGCGCGACGATGGCCGCCGCGCTACTCGTGCTCGGTCGCGTGCGCGGCATCGATCGACCCGCGCTCTGCGGCATGCTGCCGGTGCTCGGCGAGCGCCCCGCCACGTGCCTGCTCGACGCGGGCGCCACGATGGACGCGGACGCGAAGAACCTCGTCCAGTACGCGCAGATGGCGACGTGGTTCATGGAGAAGGTCCACAGCGTGAAGGCGCCATCGATCGGACTCATCAACGTGGGTGAGGAGCCGGAGAAAGGCGACAAGGTCCGACTCGAGGCGCACGCGCTTCTCGCCGCGAGCGGTCTCAACTTCTACGGCAACATCGAGGGTCGCGATGTGCTTCGCGGCGTCACGGACATTTCGCTGTGCGATGGCTTCACCGGCAACGTACTGGCGAAGGGGCTCGAGAGCGCGTTCGACGTCGTTCAGGTCGGCATCCGGGGCGACATCTTCGGCGGGCCACTCGGCAAGATCGCCGCACTGCTCGCATATCCAGGCATCCGCAAGTTCCGCCACCGCTTCGACTACGACCAGTACGTATCCGCTCCGCTGCTCGGCATCGCCGGCGTGTCGGTGGTCACGCACGGCCGCGCGCGCGCGAGCATGGTGCGCTGGGCGATCGCGGTCGCGGAGCGCGCGGTCTCGTCGCGGCTGGTCGAGGCGATCGGCGCCAGCGCGGCAACCGCGGCGTGAAGGCAACCGCGGCGTGAAGCAGAGAGCGCCGCGTGCCGGCCGTCATCCGGCACGTCGGGTCGCGCTGCAGACGCTCTTCGAGATCGATTTCAACCGTGCCGACGCGAAGGAGACCTGGCAGCGCGGGTCGTTCCGCACCGGCCTGACCGACGAGGCGGCGAACTTCGCCTGGCAGCTGGTCGAGGGAGTGCTCGAACATCGGAAGGCGCTCGATGAGGAGATCCATCAGCTCGCGCCGGAGTTTCCCATCGAGCAGATGGCGCGCATCGACCGCAACGTGCTGCGGATCGCGCTCTACGAGCTACGCGTGCTGGGCGATGCTCCGGCCGCCGCGATCATCGACGAGGCCGTCGAGCTCGCGAAGATGTTTGGCAGCGAGGCGTCGCCCAAGTTCGTCAACGGCGTGCTTGCGACGGCCGTCGGCGGCCGGAAGGAGCCTTCGGCCTAGCGCACCGTTAGCGGGACCTGGACCAGGCCGACGTCGGCACCGTCGCGCGGACTCGCCCAGAACACTTCGAGTGTGAGGTTGCCGCTGACGTTGGACGGGATCGTTGCCGTTGTCTGGAACGAACCCCAGACGGGACTCGTCCCGATGCTCGCGGTCGTGAAGCCCTTCGAAACTTCGCGCCCGGTCTGATCCTTGATCCGCCAGGAGACGGTCGCCTCAAAGGCGCGCGCAAGCCCACTGATCGCGAACGTCCGCGAGATCACGCCGGCGCGAGGTGAGTACACCGCGACGCTGTCGCTGATCGCCTGCGGTGTCCCGCCGACGTCAACGACCAGGCGGAGGGGGTTGTGCAACACGGTGGCCCGCCATGGCCGTGCGTCGTCGAGAGTGACGGCGAACCCGACGCCGCGATAAGCGCCGCCCGTCGGCGGATTCGAGGTGAGCGGATAGGCAGAGATCTGCCGGATCGGCGTCTTGGCGATCGGCTTGAACGGGCAGCAATGGAACGCCTCGCCCGGCGTCTGATTCCAGACGGCGTCCGGCAACTCGACTCGGATGACCCATTTGCCGTCATCAGTGCGCTTTTCCTGGGTCGGCCGCTCGAGCTTCGCGGTGAACTTCGGGTAG
>DATEZK010000252.1:0-4053 GCA_035255665.1 Candidatus Limnocylindria bacterium | reverse complement strand
TCGTGACCGCGAGGTCGACGTCCGGCGGGATCGTCTCGGCCGCTCCGGCGCACGCCGCGATGGTCAGGGCGAGGCCCAGGAGCAGCGCGAGGGGAAAACGTGTCACGAATGCAGCGTACCGCGCTCGCGGCGACGCTGCGTTTCCTCCTCGTGCGCCAGCCAGCGGAAGAACGCGAGCGAGACGCCAAGTAGGAACACCGCGTCTCCGATGACCCACATGAGCGCGCCGCCGATCCGCTGATCGGTGAGCGCGTCGAGGCCGTAGGCCGCGGTCCGATCGGAATAGTGCGGATAGAGCACCCGCGTCGAGAACGAGAGGAGCCCGCCCAGAAGCGTGTTCTGCGCCGCGCCGGCGATCAGCAGATAAATGATGCGAGCGGCGTAGGGCAGGGTCCCGCGGAACGGCACCGGGTCGATCACGACGCTCCAGAACAGCATCGCTCCGCCAAAGAAGTGCGCGTGCTCGAGAAGGTGCACCCGCGCATCCGTCACCGCCGCGACGTACAGGTCGGGCCAGTGCCACAGGAACACGCCCCCGACGAAAACCAGTGCCGCGATCAGTGGATGGCGAAGGAGATGGACGATGGCGCGCACCGGTCCGTTGCGCGCGAGCGGTCGCACCACGCTCGTGCGTACGGGGTCCGGCAATCCGATGAGCACCGGCCGCACTGGCTCGCCGATGAAAAGGAGCGGCGGCGCGATCGCGGTCAGCAGCATGTGCTGCAGCATGTGGACGCTGAAGAGGTCAGCCGCGAGGACATCAAGCGCGGGCACCAGCGCGAAGAGAAGCGTCGCGATCCCGAGGAAGAAGACTCCGGTGCGCCACGCCGGCCAGCGCCGGCGCCTCATCCGGCGCACGCCGCGCGCGTACGCCGCCGCCGCGAGGACGGCGACGACGACGGCTAGAGCTTCAATGAGCTGTCCACCATGATCGCGACGAACAGCAGCGCGAGGTAGAGGAGCGAATACACGTATAGCCCGCGCGCGATCGCGCGGCGGCGGGCCGCGGCCGCGCGGATGAGCCGCACCGACCAGCCGACGAACACGAGGCCGAGCCCGACCGCGGCCACCAGATAGATCGCACCGAGACCGCCCCCGAGGAAGAGCAGCACCGAGAGCGGCACCAGCGACAGCGCGTACGTGAAGATGCCCCAGGTGGTGGCCTCCTCGCCGCGGACGACGGGCAGCATCGGGACGCCGGCGCGCTTGTAGTCGTCGCTGATCAGGAGGGCGAGCGCCCAGAAGTGCGCGGGCGTCCAGAAGAAGACGATCGCGAAGAGGAGCCACGCGGAGAGGTCCAGCGATCCGGTCACGGCCGACCAGCCGACCAGCGGCGGTATGGCGCCGGCGGCCCCGCCGATCACGATGTTCTGCACCGTGGTGCGCTTTAGCCAGAGCGTGTACACGAGGATGTAGAAGAGCGTGCCGGCGATCGCGAGCGACGCCGCGAGCACGTTCGCGAACAGCGCGAGCACCGCGAAGGCGATGATGTTGAGGGTGATCCCGAGCCCCACCGCCCACTCGTCCGGGACGCGGTGCGCAGGCAGCGGCCTGCGACGTGTTCGCCGCATGAGCTCATCGATGTCGCGGTCGAAGTAGTGGTTGAGCGCGGATGCGCCGCCGCTCGCGGCCGCGCCGCCCACGATCGTCGCCGCGAGTAGCGAGAACGGCGGTACGCCGCGCGCTGCGAGGAACATCGCCCCGATCGCGGTCAGAAGCAAGAGCGACATGATCGCGGGCTTCGTGAGCGCGACCATGTCCGACACCAGCTCGCGCGACGGAAGCGTGGGTCGCCACGCGACGGCCGTCAGCGCGACGGTGAGGCACCACACGAGCGACGCGAGCGCGGGGTGCGCACCCAGGGCCCAGGGCGAGAAACCCGACAGCGGATTCGCGGCACCGACGGCGACTTGCACGGCGAACGCGACCGCGGTGAGGATGGCGAGCGCGCCGAGGCCCGGCGCCTCGCGGCGGTGACGCCACGCCTGCCAACACGCCGCGATCAGCACGACGCCGACGACGGCGGCGACCCAGCGGTGCGCCATGTGGACCGCGGGCGCGCCGAACGCCGGGAACGCGCCGTCGTCACAGAAGGGCCACGTCGTGCACGCGGTGCTCGCATCGGCACCGCGCACGTACGCGCCGGAGAGCAGGAGCACGAACGGCCCGACCGCGGCCGCGAGGACCAGCGCGGTCCACGGCGCACCGCGAACGCGGGCCGCGAGCGCCGGCCAGCGAACCTCGACCGCAAGGACGGTGAGCACCGCGAGCAGGATCTCGGCGTTCGCGAGATGCGCCGTGACCCAGGTGTGCGGCAGCTCAAGGAGGACGACGACCGCGCCGAGCAGCGCCTGAACGAGATACAGGACGCCGGCCGCGACCACGAAAGCGAGGGCCCGGCGGTGCTCCCGGTACCGCGCGATCGTCACGAGGCCGAGCGCCGCGAGGCAGAGACCGCCCGCGATGGCGATGAAGCGGTGGAACCACTCGATGCGCGTCTGCGGGTCGAGACCCGGCAGGAATTGACCGTGGCACAGCGGCCAATCGGGGCAGCCGAGCCCCGAGCCGGTGACGCGCACGATCCCGCCCCATACGACGACGAGGAACATCAGTGCGAGCGTGACGTAGACGAGAGCGCGGTAACGCGGGCCGAAGCTCATTCGCGGTTCACACGACGTGCGCCCTAGTGGGGCACGTCTTCTTTCAAGGGGCGTGCGCTGTGCACGACCGGGATGCGTGCGAAGTTGTAGGCGGGCGGTGGTGAGCTGGTCGCCCACTCGAGCGTGTCGCCCTCCCACGGATCGTCGTCCGCGATCTTTCCGCCCTTGAACACAATGCTGCTGAGGAAGTTGAAGATGAAGATCAAGGTCGAGAGCGCGATGAAGTAGACGCCGATCGTCGATATGAGGTTCAGGAATCCCCACTCGGGTGACTGCGCGTAGTGAGCGACGCGGCGGGGCATGCCTTCGATCCCGAGCTGGTGCATCGGATAGAAGGCCAGGTTGAAGCCGAAGAAGAAGATGAGGAAATGGATGGTGCCGATCTTCTCGCTCATGAGGCGTCCGCTCATCTTCGGGATCCAGTAGTACGCCGCGGCGAAGAACGAGAACAGCGCGCCGCCGACCAGCACGTAGTGGATATGCGCGACGACGTAGAAAGTGTCGGAGAGCTGAATGTCCACCGGCACCGAGCCGAGGAACACCCCGGAGATGCCACCGATGGTGAACACCGCGAGGAAGCCGAGCGCGAACAGCATCGGCGTCTTGAAGCGCAGCGACCCGCCCCAGATCGTGCCGATCCACGAGAAGACCTTCACGCCGGTGGGCACGGCGATGAGCATCGTCGATGCCATGAAGAAGATCTGCAGCGCGGGATCGATGCCCGCGACGAACATGTGGTGCACGAAGACTCCGAACGAGAGGAAGCCGATCGCGACCGATGCGTACGCGATCATCTTGTAGCCGAAGATCGGCTTGCGCGAGAACACCGGAAGCACTTCGCTTATGACCCCGAAGCCAGGCAAGATCATGATGTAGACCTCGGGGTGACCGAAGAACCAGAACAGGTACTGCCACAGCAGCGGATCGGCACCCTCAGCGACCGAGAAGAAGTTCGTCACGGCGATGCGATCGAAGAGCAACAGCACGCCCGCGACGGTGAGGAACGGCATCGCGAGCACGAGCAGGAAGCTCGTGACGAGCACGCTCCACGCGAACAGGGTGATGCGGTGGAACGTCATTCCTGGCGCGCGCAATGAGAAGATCGTGACGATCATGTTCAGCGCGCCGAAGATGGATGAGAAGCCCAGGATCGTGAGACCGATGATCCATAGGTCCTGGCCATAGCCCGGCGAGAACTCCTTCGCCGAACACGGCACATACGAAGTCCACCCACAGGCTGGCGCGCCAACGAGGAAGCTCGAGTAAAGGACGACGCCGCCGGAGAGCAGCAGCCAGTACGAGAGCGCGTTCAGCCTGGGGAATGCCATGTCCCGCGCGCCGAGCTGCAACGGGAGGATGAAGTTCGCGAAGCCGGTCCAGACCGGCACGACGA
>DATEZK010000251.1:0-7898 GCA_035255665.1 Candidatus Limnocylindria bacterium | reverse complement strand
CGGGTGTGTTTGCTGCCGCGGTCGCCGCGGCGATGGCGCGGGATGCGACAGTGGATGACGTCGTCGGTGGGAGTCTCTCCGTCGCGCACGATGGGACGAAGTCAGCCATCGAGGCTGTCGTCGACCGGGCGCGACGCGTCTCGGATGGCAGCGGCGTCGCGCGCGAGCTCCGCGCTGCGATGGCCCCGTTCGACACGGTCGGCGAGGACTATCGCGATCCCGGTCTCGGCGCTCGGCGGCCGAGCCGACTGCACTCGATCGAGGAGCTCCCGATCGCCCTTGGTCTTCTCATCGTCGGCCGGGGCGACTACACGACCTGCGTGATGGGCGCGGTGAATTACGGACGCGACGCCGACTCGATCGGCACGATGGCGGGCGCGCTCGCGGGCGCGATGGGCGGGCGCGATGCGATCCCCGCGGCCTGGCGCGAGCACGTCGCCCGCGAGAGTCGCATCGACCTCGAGGCGCCCGGAGCGACGATGGCGGATGTCGCGGCGGAGATCTTCGCGATGGACCAGCACCGCCAGGGTGCCCGCGATGACGCCTTCAAGCGGCTGTCCGCGGAGGAAGCGCGATTGCGCAGCTGACGGCCGTTTCGGGGCGAGTCGCCCGCGTCGTCGTCGTCGGCAGCTGCAATGTCGATCTCGTCGCGCGCTCCCAGCGACTGCCGCGACCGGGCGAGACCGTCCTCGCGCGTGACCTTGCGATCATCCCCGGAGGCAAGGGCGGCAATCAGGCGATCGCGGCCGCTCGCGCGGGCGCGGACTGCAGCATCGTCGGCGCGGTCGGTGATGACGGATATGCCGCTCTCATCCGCAGCGCGCTGGAGACCGCGGGAGTGGACACAAGCGAGCTGCAAACCGTAGCGGGCCCCTCCGGGGTCGCGCTCATCGTGGTCGATGACGACGGCGGCAACTCGATCGTCGTCGTTCCGGGCGCGAACGGCCGGCTCACCTCGCTGAGTCCGACGCAGCGCGAGATGATCGCCTCTGCCGATGTGCTCCTCCTTCAGCTGGAAATCCCCCTCGACACCGTGACCGCCGCTGCCCATGCGGCACGAGGACTTCGCGTCCTGAACGCCGCCCCCGCGCGCTCCCTGCCGGTGGAGCTCGTCCGCGTGATCGACCTGCTCGTCGTGAACCAGGAAGAGGCCGGGGTCATCGGCGCCGGTGGCACGGATCCCGAACTGGACGCCACGCAACTGCTCGACCTGGCACCGCGCGTGGCCATCACACTTGGCGCCGACGGCGTGCTCTATCGCGATCGGGAGGGCGCCCGTCATCGGATCGCGGCCCCGCGCGCGCAAGCGGTGGACTCGACCGCTGCCGGCGACACGTTCGCCGGGGTGCTTGCCGCGACGCTGGGCGAGGGCACCCACATCGCTCGCGCGCTCGAGCTCGCCTGCGCGGCCGCGTCGCTCGCGGTCGAGAGCCTCGGGGCGAGCTCGTCGATCCCGTCGCGCACGTCGATCGACGCGCGCTGGGAGTCCGCGTACGCAAGACCGCGAATGCCGCTCGGCGAGCGATGATCCCCGCGCCCACGGTCGACGTCCGATCGCCACGCGAGCAAGACCTTCCTCGCCGCGTGCCACGGGAGCGCGGAGCCGACCTTGGTGTTCTCGACGATGCCAAGATCATCGCGGCGCCCGACGATCCGGCGGACTGGCCGGCGTGGCGCGAACAGCTGACGCGTTGGCGTGACGACGCTCGCGGCCGGATCCGCTATTCGGGCGCGCTGTACGAGCGGCCGGAGTTCGCCTGGACACAGCGCTGCTTCTCGGTATGCCTCGCGTGGCTGTGGGACGACCTGCTCTACGACCGTTCGCGCGGCGAGTTCACACCCGATCGCTTCCTGGATGCCGGTGACCGCGATTTCGGCGGATTCGACGGCGTCGTGCTCTGGCACGCATATCCGGTGATCGGCATCGATCAACGAAACCAATTCGACTTCTATCGGGACGTACCCGAGCTCGCTTCACTGATCGACCGCATTCACCAGCGTGGCGTGCGCGTCTTCCTCGACTACAACCCGTGGGATCGCGGAACGCGGCGCGAGCCGATCGACGATGTCGCTGCGCTCGCCGCGCTCGTGCGCGAGTTCGACGTCGACGGGATCTTCCTGGACACGCTGCGCGAAGGCGCGCCTGAGCTTCGCGGCGCGCTGGACCGCGCGCGGCCTGGCGTCGCTCTGGAGGGCGAGTCGAACTTGCCGCTCGCGCGCATCACCGACCACCACCTGTCGTGGGCGCAGTGGTTCGCGGACGGCGAGACACCGGGTGTCCTGCGTGCGCGCTGGCTCGAGCAGCGCCATCAGCTGCACCACATTCGCCGTTGGAGCCGCGACCACCGCGAAGAGCTTCAGTCGGCCTGGCTGAACGGCTGCGGCATGGTGGTGTGGGAGAACGTGTTCGGCTCGTGGGTCGGGTGGAATGCATCCGACCGTGCGACGCTGCGCGCGATCGTGCCGGTGCAGCGCTGCTTCCTGCGCCACTTCACCGAGGGCCGATGGACACCGCTGGCCGATGCGCCCGCGGCCGAGCCCGGATCACGCACGACGTTCGCCTCGCGCTTCGAGCTCGACGGCCAGACGATCTGGACCGTCGTAAGTCGCGCCGCGGCGCCGTATCACGGCGTCGTCCTCGAAACACAGGATCGACCCGGAGGTCGCTGGTTCGAGATCACCACCGGCCGCGAGCTCCGTCCCGAGGTCCGCGACGGGACCGCTCGGATCGCACTGGATCTTCCCGCACGCGGCCTCGCCGGCGTCGTCGCGACGGGACGCGTTGACGGAGAGCTGGCCCGGCTTCTCGATCGGCAGCGCTCGCACGCCTGGACCGACGACACCACGTTCCCAGAGCGCCCGGTCGTGCGCAGCCCGGCACCGCGCGCGCCGTCTGCGAATACGCCGCCGATGATGTTCGACGTGGCTGGCGGGCCGCGGGAGCTCCGCATCCAGTACCGGCTTCGCGAGACCGGGTTGTACGAGAACGCCGCCTTCGCCGACTCCTGGAAGCCATCGCCGCAACACCTCCACCGACAGGTCGTGGAAGAGCTGACGATCACGCTGACTCCCTTCGCCATCGCGACGCGCGAAGTGAGCAACGCTGAATTCGCCGAGTTCGTCGCTGCGACCGGCTACTCGCCAGGCCGGCCAGAGCGCTTTCTCGCGCACTGGCGGGACAAGCGCCCGGTCCGCGGATCCGAGCTCGAGGCCGTCACGCACGTCGACCTCGACGACGCGCGCGCATACGCGGCCTGGGCAGAACTGCGACTGCCCACCGAGCATGAGTGGCAGGTCGCCGCCTCAGACGCGCGCTTCCAACGATCCCAACCCTTGGTGTGGAACTGGACCGAAAGCGAGCACAGCGACGGACGCACGCGCTTCAGCATCCTGAAGGGCGGGTCCGCCTTTCTCGCCGAGGGATCGGTGTGGTACACCGACGGCGGCCCGCAACCACCGGAGGTTTCGCTGAAATTGCTCCGCGCCGGTCCGTCGATCGAACGCTCGTCGACGATCGGCTTCCGCTGCGCCGTCGACCGCGACGGGAGGTGAGGTGACCGGGACAGCTCGCGCCGCGCTCGCCGGCCTGAAGGTCGTTGAGATAGCGACGCTGTTCGCGGGACCGCTCGCCGCGACGTTCCTCGGTGATCTGGGCGCTGATGTCCTGAAGATCGAGCATCCGCGGCAGCCAGATCCGGCGCGACATCACGGACCGAGCAAGGGCGGCATCGGTCTCTGGTGGAAGGTCATCGGCCGGAACAAGCGACTCGCGACGCTGGATCTGTCGAAGGCCGAAGGCCAGGATCTGTTCCGCCGGATCGCCAGCGGAGCGGACATCGTCATCGAGAACTTCCGGCCCGGCACGCTCGAGCGCTGGGATCTCGGCTACGACCGCATCACCGCGAACAATCCCGGGCTCATCCTCGCGCGCGTCACCGGGTTCGGTCAGTTCGGCCCATACGCGCATCGCGCCGGATTCGGCACTCTCGCGGAAGCAATGAGTGGGTTCGCCGCACTCACGGGCGAGCCGGATGGTCCGCCAACGCTGCCGCCATTCGGTCTCGCCGACGGTGTCGCCGCGCTCGCGCTCGCGTACGGCGTCATGGCCGCGCTGCATGCACGTGGCGCGAGCGGACGTGGTCAGGTGGTCGACCTTGCGCTCATCGAGCCCCTGTTGTGGCTGCTCGGTCCCCAGATCACCGCGTACGACCAGGTCGGTGAGGTGCAGCCCCGCACCGGGAACCGCTCTGTCAATAACGCGCCCCGCAACACGTATCGCACGGCCGACGGACGATGGCTCGCGGTATCGACGAGCTCGCAGAGCATCGCGGATCGGGTGCTCCGTCTGGTCGGCCGCGCGGATCTCATCGATCGTCCGTGGTTCGCGACGGGTCGCGGGCGCGCCGAGCATGCCGACGAACTGGACGAGGTCGTCGGCGCCTGGATCGCGGAGCGCACGGCCGCCGACGTCAGCGCGACATTCGAAGAGGCGCAGGCCGCGATCGCTCCGATCTACGACGTGCGCGACGTCTTCACCGACCCGCAGTACGCGGCGCTCGGTACGATCGCGTCGGTCGAGGACGACGAGCTCGGCGCAATCAAGATGCAGAATCAGCTCTTCCGCATGAGCGAGACGCCGGGTCGGATCCGCTGGTCCGGACGGCCGCACGGCCATGACACCGCCGAGGTCCTCGGCGAGCTCGGCGTCGACCCGGCCGCGCTGGCTGAGCTGCGCGCACGCGGTGTGGCGTGAGTCCGCTCGCCGCGCCGCCGCTCACGTGGCTTTACGTCCCGGGGGACCGGCCCGATCGGTTCGCGAAAGCGCTCGCGACCGAAGCCGACGTGGTGATCATCGACCTCGAGGACGCCGTCGCTCCCGCGAACAAGGATGCCGCGCGCGAGAACGCTCGGGTCCTGCTGAACAACCGGTCGCCAACGCCGGTGACTGTCCGCATCAACGACATCCGCTCGCACTGGGGCGCGGCCGATCTCGCGATGCTGCGGGATGCCACGAACCTCGCAGGAATACGGGTTCCGAAGGTCGAGAGCGCCGCGGACGTCCGCGCGGTGCGGACCGCGCTCGGGTCGAGACCCGTGCCACTCAACTGCCTGATCGAGAGCGCGCGTGGCGTCGAGGCCGCTTTCGAGATCGCCAGCTCCGATCCGACCGTGACGACGATCGGTCTGGGTGAGGCCGACCTGCGCAGCGACCTCGGCGTAACGTCCGACGACGGCCTGTTGTGGGCGCGGAGCCGCATCGTCGTGGCCGCCCGCGCCGCGGGACTCGTGTCACCGGCGATGGCGGCCTACACGAAGCTCGACGACGCGCGGGGCCTGGAGGCGTCATGCCGGCGAGGCCGTGCGCTCGGGTTCGTCGGTCGAGCCGCGATCCATCCGCAGCAGTTGCCCGTCATCGCCGAGTGCTTTACCCCCACCGAGGCGGAGGTCAACGCCGCGCGCGAGTTGCTCGATGCGCTCGACGGCGCTATTGGCACGGCACATGGTGTCGTGGTGCTCCCGAACGGTCAGTTCGTCGATCGCGCGATGGTCGATGGTGCGGAGCGTGTGGTCGCACTAGCTGCGCGGCGGGCGCCCGCGTAGCAGCCGTAGACGCGCCCCCGATTGGCGCGAGTCACGCCAAAGGGGCATCTTCCCTACAGAAAACGACATAGACCCCGCGGAGACCTCGGTCTTTACAAAAGGGACTAGCCTTCGGCTCCGGTTCCGCGACCAAGGGGAGGAAGGCGTGGGTCTCTGGCGGGTCGTGCTCGTCACGCTCGTCGCATCGATGGTGCTGCCGCACGGGTATGTCGCTGCCGCCGATCCACCCGCGCGCTTCATCGTCGTCTTCAAGGACCGCGTCGACGCGCGCGCGAAGACCGATGACGTCGAGCGCCGACTCCGCTTCACGAGCGACTTCCGCTACACCGCCGCGCTCCGCGGTTTCGCCGCGCACCTGACCGCAGCGCAGCTCGCTGTCCTGCGCGCCGATCCCGATGTCGTCTCGATCGCAGCCGACCGCATCGTGCGCATCGCCGACAGCGTCCCGATCGCTCCGGGCGACACCGCGCCGACCGGCGTGCGCCGAATGAATGCCGCGACGACCACCACGGCGCACGCCGCGTCGACGGTGAACGTCGCCGTGATCGACTCAGGCATCTATCTCCAGCACCCTGACCTCAACGCCGTGAGCGGGATCAACTGCATCAACCCGAACCAGCCTGCGAGGGACGACAACGGGCACGGCACGCACGTCGCGGGCAGCATCGCGGCGAAGAACAACGGCTCGGGCGTGATCGGCGTGGCGCCGGGCACGAAGGTCTATGCGGTCAAGGTGATCAACGCGCAGGGTTCCGGCACCGACGCGCAGGTCGTCTGCGGCATCGACTGGGTGACCGCGAACGCGTCCGCCCTCAACATCAAGGTCGCCAACGTGAGCCTCGGCGGAGACGGCACCGACGACGGGAACTGCGGAATGACCAACAACGACGTGGTTCATCAGGCGATCTGCCGGTCCGTCGCCGCGGGGGTCACCTATGTCGTCGCGGCGGGCAACAGCGGGACGGATCTCGAAGCCAACTACCCGGCGAGCTACGACGAGGTCCTCACGGTCACCGCGATGGCCGACACGGACGGCCAGCCCGGTGCGCTTGGGTCCCCGACCTGCATCGACTCGTTCTTCGGGGCCGACGACGCGGCGGCGTACTTCAGCAACTTCACGACGATCGACCACCCCGATGCCGCGCACACCATCGCCGGCGCGGGCGTGTGCATCACCTCGACGAAGATGGGCGGCGGAACGACAGTGATGTCCGGGACCAGCATGGCCACGCCGCACGTCGCCGGAGTGGCTGCGCTGTGTCTCGGTGAGGCGGGCAGCGCCGGTCCGTGCACCGGTCTCACACCGGCGCAGATCGGTGCGAAGCTTCGGCAGGACGCCGCCAGCGCGATGGCGAGCTTCGGGTTCGAAGGCGATCCGAGCCATCCGATCGAGAACCTCTACTTCGGATATCTCGCCGCGGTCGACCCACCGCGAGACCTGGTGGCACCGGTCATCAGCGCTGTCGCCGTCGACTCGATCCTCGACACCAGCGCCACCGTGACCTGGACGACCGATGAGGTAGCGGACAGCCGCGTCGATTACGGGACGACGAGCGCATACGGTCTTTCGAGTTCGAGCGCGACGTTCGTCACGAGCCACGAGGTCCGCCTCACCGGTCTTGTGCCATCGACGACGTACCACTTCCAGGTGCGGAGCGCCGACGGCGCGGGGAACGCGACGACGTCGACGGACGGAACCTTCAGCACGATCGCTCCGTCGTCCGATCTCGCGCTCAGCGCGGCGCCGCTGCCGGCAAGCGTGACCGTCGGCGAGACCGTGCGGTACCGCCTCTCGGCGACCAATGGCGGTTTCTCGAACGCGACCGCGGTGGAGCTCACCGACACGCTGCCGTCGAATGCGACGTTCCTCACCGCGAGCAGCACGCAGGGCAGCTGCAGCGCCGCGGCGGGGAGCGTGAACTGCGCGATCGGCACGCTGCTGCCCAACCCGGTGCTCGCCGATAACCCGGTGAGCTACTGGCGGCTGGGTGAGCCCGCCGGTGCGACGATCGCGGCGGATAGCAGCGGCACGAACAACGGTACGTACAGCGGGGTCACGCTCGAGGCCGCCGGTGCCGTTCCGGGTGACAGTGCCGCCAGCTTCAGCGGCGCGGGGGTGGTCAGCATCCCGGCGGCGAGCGCACTGAATCTGTCGACGGCGCTGAGCGTCGAGGCCTGGGTGAAGCCCACGGTCGTCGGGCAGGACGCCGGCATCTTCGAGAAGACCGTGGGGGGCTCGGTGAACACCGGCTACCTGATGCTGATCGAGGCCGGCCGCATCGAGTGGCGCGGGAGGG